>CAZPRT010000009.1:0-24623 GCA_964589205.1 uncultured Bordetella sp.
GCTGCCGAACTGGGGCAGCTGCAGTTGCTCGCCCGCCAGGCTCAGGGGCCCGGTCGGACGTGGAGACTCAGCGGACGACTGCAGGCCCATCCGAGGACGAACGCGGACCAAGCCGCCGCTGGCGCAGAGCCTCAAAGAAGACGACGCCCGCAGCGACCGAGACATTCAAACTCTCCACAGACCCCACCATCGGCACGCTCAACAGGGCATCGCAGCCCTCACGGGTGAGACGGCGCAGGCCGGACCCCTCTGCACCGAGCACGAAGGCAATCGGACCACGGAGATCGACGTCGTAAAGAGATGCGCCCACATCAGAGTCGAGTCCCAGCACCTGAAACCCCTCCTCCTGGAGGGTCTCGAGCGCACGTGCGAGGTTGGGCACCCGCAGATAGGGAACCCGATCAGAGCCCCCCGCCGACACTCGAACGGCGACCTCATTGAGCGGTGCGCCATGGTCCTTGGGTGAGATCACCGCCAGAACACCCGCAGCATCGGCCGTGCGCAGAATGGCCCCCAGGTTGTGGGGATCGGTCACGCCATCCAAGGCCACAATCATCTGCGCTGCCGTGGGCTGCGCACGAAGCTGATGGAGCAGGCCCTTGAGATCATCTGGGGCCTTGCGCGCCTGGGCCAGGGCCAACACGCCCTGATGGCGCTCCCCTTTGGCCCACTCATCCAGGGCAGACACCTCCACGGGTGTGACCCGACAGTTGGCCAGCCTGGCCTCCTCAAGGAGCGCCTTGAGCCGGCCGTCCCGGCGTTGTGCATCCACGAGAATTCGATCAATCGTCTGCGGTGCAGCCCGCAGTCGAGCCCGCACAGCATGAAAGCCCAGCAGGGCGACGGCCTCTTCAGGGTTGGCCATGATCAACCTCGGCGCTTTCGACCCGTGCGCTTGCCCGCCTTTGCAGCCTTGGGATGGGCCGCCTTGGCCTGGGTCGGCTTGGACTTCGAGGCATTGGCGGCACCCCGCACAGCCTTGCCGCCCTTGGCACCTCGGGCTGACTTACCCCTTAGAGACGGACGGGCCTCGGCCAGGCCCAGGGCATCAGTGGCCTCGTCACTCAGCAGGGCCTCATCGGAGAGGTCTTCGTCCGAGACCAGCTTGCTGCGCTTGACTGCACGCACCATCGAGGGCACCAAACGAAACTCGATGCGTCGGGCGTCGAGATCGACCCGAGAAATCTGCACGACCAGTGGGTCGTAGAGACGGAAGCGCCGCCCAGTGCGCTCACCGCGCAGTTCGTGGATGACGTCGTTGTGCTGGAAGTACTCGCCCCCGAGTTCGGAGACATGGATCAGACCTTCCACATAGAGACTGTCCAGGGTGACGAACAGACCAAATGGCGCCACACCAGTGACCGTGCCAGGCAGCTGCTCGCCCACCCGGTCCTTCATGAACTGGCACTTGAGCCAGGCCTCCACATCCCGCGAGGCTTCATCGGCCCGTCGTTCGCAGGCCGAGCAATGGTCTCCAATGGTGCGCCAACGGTCGATGAGTTCCTGGTCGGTTGCGCGGGCGGCCCCCTCACCGTACTTGGGCTGATAAGGCTTTCCCGTCAGCACGGACTTGATCACACGGTGAACGAGCAGGTCTGGGTATCGCCGAATGGGCGAGGTGAAGTGGGTGTAGGCCGGATAGGCCAGCCCAAAGTGGCCCGCATTGTCCGGGCTGTAGATGGCCTGCTGCATCGATCGCAGCAACAACGTCTGAAGCAATCGCGCATCGGGGCGCTGGCGAATCTCTCGGGAGAGCCTTGCATAGTCCGCAGGCTGCGGGTCCTCTCCGCCGCCGAGCCGAAGGCCCTGCACCTTCAAGAACTCCCGCAACGCCTTGAGGCGCTCGGGTGTCGGGCCCTCATGCACGCGGAATAGGCCCAGGGCCTTGTGACGAATGAGAAGGTCTGCCGCGCTGGTGTTGGCTGCAAGCATGCACTCCTCGATGAGCCGGTGGGCGTCATTGCGAAGCCGCGGGAGAATATTTGCGATGCGGCCCTGAGAATCCGTCTTCATGACGGTTTCCACCGTCTCAAGTTCAATGGCGCCCCGGGCTTCCCGCTGCGAGACCAAGGCCTGGAAGACCGCATGAAGTTGCATCAGCACCCCATGTCGGGGGCCCAGTACGCGCGCCTCCGAACCCTCTGGGTCGGCCAAGGCCGCCCAGGCCTGGTCGTAGGTTAGGCGGGCCGACGAGAGAATGACCGCCTCATAGAACTGATAGGCCTTTACCAGGCCATCGGGCGAGACCACCATGTCGCAGACCAAGGCCAGCCGCTCCACCTGCGGGTTGAGGGAGCAGAGACCATTGGACAATTTCTCGGGCAGCATCGGGAGCACCCGACGCGGGAAGTAGACCGACGTGGCCCGCTCAAAGGCATCGCGATCGAGGGCATCACCTGGCTGCACATAGTGGCTGACGTCGGCAATGGCCACGAGCAGGCGCCAGCCACGACGACCCAAGGGCTCGGCATAGACCGCATCGTCGAAGTCGCGCGCGTCCTCCCCATCGATGGTCATCATCTCGACGTCGCGCAGGTCGACACGGCCCTTGAGGTCTGCCGTTCGGACCTTCTCGGGGAGTTTCTCGGCGAGGCGCTCGGCGGCCTCGGAGAAGCGGTGGGGAACATCGAACTTGCGCACGGCGATTTCAACTTCCATGCCCGGGTCATCCACCGAGCCCAGCACCTCCACCACGCGACCGACTGGAGGCGTGTAGCGCGTGGGCGGGTCGACAATCTCCACCATCACCACCTGGCCAGGCTCTGCACCACCGACATCAGATGGACCAATGAGCACGTCGTGCTTGATGCGTTGGTCTTCTGGGGCCACCAGAATGATGCCCCGCTCATGGACCAGTCGGCCCACGAGTTGGCGTGTCGCATGCTCCAGCACCTCGAGGATGACCGCCTCTGGTCGGCCACGTCGGTCGGTGGTTTGAACACGCGCCTGCACACGATCGCCGTGCATGGCCTTGAGCATTTCTCTCGGGGAGACAAAGACATCATCGGCCCCAGTGTCGGGGCGAACAAACCCAAAACCATCTCGGTGGCCGATCAAACGTCCTGTGAAGCTCGGCTCGGTGGCATCACCGCCCTCGGTCGAGGGGTCTGCATCTGGCCGTCCTGGACGACCGCTGCGAGGTTTTGACAAATTAGACTTTCCCGTTAAAGTGGGCGGCCTGAAGTTCAATGCCCAGATGGCGGAATTGGTAGACGCACTAGGTTCAGGTCCTAGCGGTGGCAACACTGTGGAGGTTCGAGTCCTCTTCTGGGCACCATTCTCGCACCCTTAGCCGACCTGGAACGGGTGCTCCATCAAAATCGTGTCGTCCCGGTCTGGCCCCGTGGAGACCATGGCGATCGGTGCGCCGGTCACTTCCGAGAGCCTGTTCAGATAATCTTGGGCTGCGCGTGGCAGGTCTTCCCAGCGGCGAATGCCCGCCGTCGACACCGACCAGCCTGGCCATGTCTCGTAAATGGGCCTGCAGGCCTCCACCGCATCGGCGCCGAAGGGCAGCACATCCACAGGACCATCGGGCGTCTCATAGCCCGTGCAGAGCGAGATCGAGGAGAGACCATCCAGGACATCGAGCTTGGTGATGCAGAGGCCAGACACCCCGTTGATCTGAATGGCCCGGCGAAGGGCCGCAGCATCGAACCAGCCACAGCGTCTGGGCCGGCCTGTGACCGAACCAAATTCATTCCCCTTTTCAGCCAGGTGCTGGCCAATCTCGTTGGTCTGCTCTGTTGGGAAAGGGCCCGAGCCCACACGAGTGGCATAGGCCTTGGTGAGGCCCAGCACATAGTCCACCTGACCAGGACCAATCCCTGCCCCCGCGCCCACGGCGCCTGCCACGCAATTGCTGCTGGTCACATAGGGATAGGTGCCATGATCGATGTCGAGCAAGGAGCCCTGTGCACCCTCAAAGAGCAGGTGCTGGCCAGCCTTCATCGCCTGATCGAGCAGGTCTGGAACATCGGCCGCCATGGCCAGGAGCCTCGGCGCCAGGGCCATCAACTGGGCATGGGTCTCCTTGGGGCAGACCGTTGGAGCACCTAGAAAGCCGGCCAAGACATGGTTGTGAAGTCGATGGCTCTCTTCGAGCAGGGCCAGAAGACAGTCGGGCCGTTTGAGGTCGATGAGTCGAACCGCACGACGGGCCACCTTGTCCTCGTAGGCCGGGCCAATCCCTCGACCCGTGGTGCCAATCTTGCCCTCGCCCTTGGCGGCCTCGCGGGCCTGATCCAGGGCAACATGCACGGGCAGGATGAGTGGGCAGGCCAGACTGATTCGAAGCCTTGCCTCCACGCTGAGGCCACTGGACTGAAGCTCATCGATCTCGGAGAGCAGGGCCTGGGGCGAGAGCACCACGCCATTGCCGATGTAGCAGGTCACGCCTGGGTGAAGAATGCCCGAGGGAATCAGGCGCAGGACAGTCTTTTTTCCATTGACCACCAGGGTATGGCCAGCATTGTGCCCGCCCTGAAAACGAACCACCCCCTGCACATCCTCCGTGAGCCAGTCGACAATCTTGCCCTTGCCTTCATCGCCCCACTGGGTGCCCACAATGGCCACATTGCGGCCCGCTCGTTTGTTGGTCGTTGTCGAATTCGACATGGCCGTCATCCTTCTTCTTTCTTCTAAATGTCCATCAAGGCCCACTGGCCTGAAACCTGCCTCAAGCACGGGCCCGACCAGGTCTCGAGGCCAGCGCTCGGGAGCTGCACGACCACGCGACCCTTCGCCCGCAGAGCCGCGATGGCCTCTTGCAACGAGGGGTCGTCCTGCCAAGGAGCCGCCACAGAGACCCGATCAGCCTGCACCTGACCCGACTGCACAGCCAAGGCGGCAAGGCTTCGAAGCTCCAGGCTAAACCCGGTCGCCGGACGCGCCCGGCCAAAGGCCTCGCCCACGCCGTCATAGCGGCCACCACGCACAACGGCATCCGGCACACCGGGGCAATGAATCGAGAACATGATGCCGTTGTGATAGCGCCAGCGCGCGAGGTCAGCCAGGTCGATGGTGAGCTGGCAACTGGGATGCCGCACAAACAGGGCGGACTGGGCCACGGCCTCGAGTCGATCGATGGCCGCCGCAATGGCGTCGGTCTGAGGCAGGGCCGTCCGAGCCCGCTCAATCACACCGCCCGCACCGGTGGCCGGTCCATAGAGGGTCATGAGGGCCTCGCAGAGTCGCAAGGTCTCGGGTGCAAGGCCAGCCGACAGGCCGCGCAGGGCCGTTCGATCCTTCCAGCGCAGGGCGTCGAGAACGCGGTCTTCATGGCGAGCAAGGCCGGGGTCTTGGGCCCGAAGGGCCAGAAAAATGCTGCGATCGGTGAGGTCCAGGTGCACTGAGGCCAGGCCTGCGGCATCAAGCGAGGCCAGGGCCAGCTCTTGAATTTCGAGGTCCGCCTCCAGGCCCGCATGACCAAACAACTCACAGCCGACCTGGAAAGGCTCTCGATGGGCGAGCAGGCTCGCAGCCTCTGCATGCACCACCGGCCCGGCGTAGCAGAGCCGGGAGAGTCCGGACTCACCCAGCAAGTGGGCGTCCACCCGGGCAGCCTGCGGCGTGATGTCGGCCCGCAGGCCGAGCAGCCGGCCCGATGCGGCATCGGTGAGCTTGAAGCTGCGCCGCTCCAAGTCATGGGCGCCGGTCACGCGCAGTGATTCGGCGTATTCCACCAAGGGCGGCATGAAGAGCTGATAACCATAGCCGCTGTAGAGGTCGATGAGCCGACGACGCAGGCGCTCAAAGACAGCCGCCTCCGGAGGGAGGAGGTCGGAAATCTGATCGGGGAGAATCCAGGCGGTCATGACGGCATTATCCCCGACAGCGCAGCCCAGCCATCGAGGCGGTGGTCAGGGCTGCGGCGGGGTGGGTTAGCGCTTGGCGTTCGGAGCGCGGAAGTAGCGGAAGAACTCCGACTGCGGATCCGCCACGATGACATCAGAGCGCTTGTTGAAGCTCTCGCGGTAGGCCTGCAGGCTGCGGTAGAAGGCCGCAAACTCGGGGTTCTGCCCAAATGAGGCGGCGTAGGCTGCAGCCGCTCGGGCATCGCCATCACCCTTGATGGTCTGGGCCTTGCGGTAAGCCTGAGCCAGAATGCCCTCGCGCTGTCGGTCTGCATTGGCCCGAATTTTCTCAGCCTCTGCAAAACCTTGGGATCGGCGCTCGCTGGCAATGGCCTTTCGCTCAGACTCCATTCGACGAAAGACCGAGTCACGAATTTCTTCCGCGAAGTCAACGCGACGCAGTCGCACATCCACGATCTGCACACCGATTTGCTTGGCGTCCTCAGAGACGCGCTTGAGGATGCCCTCCATGACGCTCTCTCGGGCGCCCGAGATCACCTCGTTCACCGTGCGTGTGGCGATTTCATTGTTCAGGCCATCTCGAAGGGCCCGTGAGATGCGGTCTTCCGCGCTGGCGATCCGGCCCGCCACGCTGGTAAAAAAGATTTTGGGATCCTCGACACGCCACTTCACGTAGGTGTCGACCACCACATTCTTCTTCTCGCTGGTGATGAAACGATCCGCATCGGGATTGTCGATGGTGAGGGTTCGCTTCTCCACGAAGACGACGTTTTGGAACGGCGGTGGCAGCTTGAAATGCAGGCCCGGTTCACTGATGACCGTACGAATTTCACCCAGGGCAAAGACCAGCGCGAACTGGCGCTGATCCACCACAAAAACACAAGACAACAAGACCAGGCCCAGGGCCAGCACCGCGGACAATGCCGCGAAAACCTTGTTCATTTAACGGCCCTCCCGAAGACGATCCCGCAGGCTTGGGGGTGACGCCGTGCGAGGCGGCTCTGGCGCGGGCGCCGGAACCGAGGAGGTGGATGCCGCGGAGGCATCCGCACCCGCAACAGCCGCCTGAGACGCCTGCGAGGTCTGCTGCAAGATTTTGTCGAGCGGCAGGTAGAGCAGATTGCTGTTGGAACGCGACTCCACCATGACCTTGCTCACATTCGAGAAGACTTCTTGCATGGTCTCGAGGTACATCCGCTCCCGAGTGACGGCAGGGGCCTTCGTGTACTCCGCCACGATTCGACGGAAGCGCTCGGAGTCACCCTGCGCCTGTGCCACCACACGCTCTCGGTAGCCCTCGGCCTCCTCGGACAATCGGTCTGCCGCACCACGTGCCCTTGGAATCACATCGTTCGCATAGGCCTGGCCTTCGTTCTTCACCCGTTCGGCGTCCTGGGCCGCCTTGATGGCGTCACTGAATGCAGCCTGCACTTCCTCAGGCGGCTGCACGTTTTGAATGGTGATGTTCACGATGGTGATGCCCGACTGATAGCGGTCGGCAATGCGCTGCGTGATGGTGAGTGCCTCACGTCCAATGGCCTCTTTGTTCTCATAGAGAACGGCGTCGCTCAGGCTGCGGCCAACCACCTCGCGCATGGCGGTCTCGGCGGCCTGCAGCACGATGTCATCCGGGCGCACGTTGTTGAACAGATACGCCTCAGGCTGGCCCACCCGGTACTGAACCGCGAACTGCATGTCGATCATGTTCTCGTCTTTGGTGAGCATGAGCGAATCCCGGCTCTGGCCTGCACGCTCGCCTCGGAACCCCACCGTGGTCTGCCGCAACTGGGCAATGTTCACGAGCTCGTGGGTCTCGATGGGCGACGGGAAACGCCACTTGAAGCCAGCACCCGTGCTGTATTCATACTTTCCAAACCGAAGGACCAGGCTGCTCTGGCCCTCCTGAACAATGTAAAAGCCACTGGCCAGCCACAGGAGGATGAGCACGCCAAAGCCAGCACCCAGGACGCCTGCGCTGAACTGGAACGGTGGAAGGCCACCGCCACCACCGCCGCCTCGATTGCCACCACCCCAAGGCGACTTGGGACCACCGCCCCCCTTGTTTCCGCCGAAGAGCCCGCTGAGCCGACGGTTGAAATCGCGCCAGACCTCGTCGAGGTCGGGCGGCTGCCCACCACTGTTGTTCGGCCGACGCGGTTCCGATGGACGCTGCTGGCCCGCCCCATCGTTCTGGCCGTCTGCACCAGACTCCCCTGGGCCCGGGTCTTTCCCCCACCGGGGATCACCAAGCGACATCAACTGGGAAAAGCCTCTGATCATTTGAAGTGTTCTTGTCGTCATATAAATGCCCGTTCCGCAACTGCGGGGCTGGACTCCTCTGCTGGAAACGCTGGCCATCCGTGAGAGGCCACTGCGGACCGCAGGCCGTCAAGGCCCTCGCCAGTTGCAGCGCTCAGCCAAACCCGAGAGATCCTACCATGGGGGTCTCGCTCCACTCGTGGGGTTAATCCCGCCAGATCGATCTTGTTGAAGACCTCGATGCGAGGGACATCCGCGGCACCAACCTCCCGGAGCACCTGCTCCACGGCGTCTTGCCGGGAGAACCGTTCGGGGTCTGAGGCATCCATCACGTGAATGAGGAGGTCGGCATCGGCCGCCTCCTGAAGTGTGGACTGGAAGGCCTCGATGAGGGTGTGCGGAAGCTGACGGATGAAGCCCACCGTGTCGGACAAGACCATGAACTGCTCCGGCGCCAAAAAGACGCGGCGGCTGGTGGTGTCCAAGGTGGCGAACAATTGATCAACGGCCAGCACGCCTGCGTGGGTCAGAGCATTGAAGAGGGTGGACTTCCCCGCATTCGTGTAGCCCACCAGGGACACATTTAGAGTGCCGGCCCTCGTCCGGGCACGCCTGCGGTTCGATCGCTGCCTGGCCAGAACCGCCAGCCGTGCCTTGAGCTGCCGAACGCGGTTGCCGATGAGCCGACGGTCGGTCTCGAGCTGGGTCTCACCCGGCCCGCGCATGCCGATGCCCCCACGCTGGCGTTCGAGGTGTGTCCAGCCCCGCACGAGACGGGCTGAGAGGTAATCGAGCTGGGCCAATTCCACCTGCAGCTTTCCCTCATGACTGCGGGCCCGCAGGGCGAAGATGTCGAGGATGAGGGCCACCCGATCGATCACCCGCCGGCCAATGGCCCGTGAGAGGTTCCGCTGCTGAGCAGCACTCAGCTCATGGTCGAAGATGACCAGTTCGGCCTGGTGGGCCAGGCATGCTGCGGCAATCTCTTCCACCTTTCCGCCCCCGACAAAAAAGGCGGGGTCGGGGCGGTCTCGCCGGCCCATCACGACCTGCACCACCTTGGCGCCGGCGGATTCGGCCAAGGCCTGGATCTCACCAAGGTCTGGTGGTTCATCCCGGCCAATCTGCAGGGCCACCACCACCGTCTTGGGGTGCTTGGAGACCGGCGCCTCTGACGAGACGGCCAGGTTGGAGAGGTCGCTCAGGCGTCGGACTCAGCAGTGAAATTGACCGCGCGCGAGGGCACGATCGTCGAGATGGCGTGCTTGTAGACCATTTGGGTCACGGTGTTCTTGAGCAACACCACGTACTGATCGAAGGACTCGATGTGCCCCTGCAGCTTGATGCCATTCACCAAATAGACCGACACCGAGACGTGCTCTTTGCGCAGGGTATTGAGAAACGGATCTTGCAGGGCTTGTCCTACATTTTTGGTCATGAACAGACTCCAGGAATGTTTTAGTTATGAAGTTATGACTTCACTATAGCGCTTTGATTCCCTTGGTTCATTCCTTCGGTGCGTAGGGGTTTTTGGAATTCTTCCATTCAATTCGAAGGGGCGTGCCTTCAAGGTCAAAACGCTGCCGAAACTGTGACTCCAGATAACGGCGATAGACATCGCTCACAGCATCCAGGGAATTTCCATGCACGATGACGATGGGCGGGTTTTGGCCACCCTGGTGGGCATACCGAAGCTTGGGCCGAACGCGCCCCTTTCGTGGCGGCTGCTGTCGCTCGACCGCCTCTCGGAGTGCCCGCGTGAGCTTGGGGGTGGAGAGCTTTCGTGTGGCCGCCTGATACGACAAGACCACCGATTTCATGAGGCCATCAATGCCATGACCCGTTTGGGCTGAGAGGTAATGAAAACGAGCCCAAGACAAAAAAGGAAGCTTGCGCTGCACGACCCGCTTGACCTCCTCACGGGCCACGGGGTCGAGCCCGTCCCATTTGTTGATGCCCACCACCAGGGCCCGGCCAGACTCGGTAACAAAGCCGGCGATGTGGGCGTCCTGATCGGAGATGTCCTGCTGGGCATCGAGCAGCAAGACCGCCACATGGGCATTCTCAATGGCCTGTAGGGTCTTGATCACCGAGAACTTCTCCACCGCCTCGAACACGCGACCCTTGCGCCGCAGCCCCGCGGTGTCAATCAGACGATACCGAACACCCTGCCGCTCAAACGGGATCTCAATCGCATCTCGGGTGGTGCCGGGCATGTCAAATGCAATGACCCGCTCCTCTCCCAGGAGGGCATTCACCAGGGTGGACTTGCCCACATTGGGGCGGCCCACAATGGCCACACGCAGCCCACTGGCTGGCATGCCGAGGGCCGGGTCGATGTCATCGTCGGTGGATACGGCAGCAGCCTCCTCGACCGACGCATGCAGCCGACCCAGTGCGGCCTCGATGAGGCTGTAAACACCATCGCCGTGGGCGCCCGACATCGGCAACGGCTCACCAAGCCCCAGCTCATAGAACTCCCCGGTGCGTCCCTCTCCTGTGAGGCCCTCGAGCTTGTTCACGGCCAGCACAGTCGGCCGACCGCTGCGACGCAACTGCTCGGCAATTTGAAGGTCTTGGGCTGTCACGCCGGCACGGCCATCGACCATGAAGACCACCACGTCAGACTCCGCCACAGCCTGCAGGCTTTGTCGCGCCATCTGGGCGTAGATGCCTGACTTGGCCACCGGCTCAAGGCCACCCGTGTCAATGACCAGGTAGGGGCGTGGGCCGAGTCGACCCTCGCCATAGTGACGATCTCGGGTGAGCCCCGGCATGTCTGCCACCAGCGCATCGCGCGAACGCGTGAGGCGATTGAACAAGGTGGACTTGCCCACGTTCGGGCGGCCCACCAGCGCCACCACAGGCTTGGCGGCCACAGGGCTGCTGGCAGTCACCTCAGGGGCGAAGGAGGCTGAGTCGGCCACTGGCCGTTTGAACCAGAAGGCCCTCTTTGCCAAGCCGGATTGGACCCGCCAAGGGGCCATCGAGCCGGGTGCGCCCGATGAACTCACCGGTGGTAAGCGACATGGCATGCAGGTGGCCGTCGGCATCGACGGCCCAGGCCGCTCGAGCGTCGACCGCCAGCCCAGTGACATCACGCAGGAAGAGGCCCTCCTGGCGCCAGAGCAGGTCGCCCGACTGAAGGTCGAAGGCCTGGATGCGGTCGCTGCTGTCGGCTGCGATGAGAAGGCCGGCGCCCACTGCAGCGGGCAGGGCGGCGTCGAAGCGCTTCTGCCAGATCGGCCGGCCGGTCTCGGCAGAGACACAGCCCACCTGGGTCTGATAGGCCGCCACACAGATGCGATCGGACTGAAGGATCGGGGCACCCAGAATGTCGGAGATGCGTTCCACCTCATTGCTGCCACGCGGGGTTACGAATTGGGACTCCCATCGAATGGCGCCATTGGTGCCGCTGGCCCAGACCAGGCGACCTCCCGGCAGGCCCACGAGGAGATCGCCTGGCCCCATGAGTTCGGCCGCAGAGGCCTCATCTGCGGTCGGCAGGCTTCGCAGGCCGGACTGTCCGTGCAGCACCAACGTGGGAAGTGTTCGTTGGAAGACCCAGCGACGGTTTCCGGTGGCCAGGTCCCATCCGGCCACCCGGTTGTCGGCCAGCCGAACCACCACATGACCGCCCGAGATCACGGGCTTTTCCAGGCCCACCCCACCCATGGGCACACGCCAGCGCACCTCGCCTTTGGCATCGAGCAGAACCAAATCGCCACCGACGGTCACCACGGCGAAGCTGCCCTCGCCCGATCCACCACCCGTGCCAACGCCTGCGGCCAGCGGACCCTTCAGGTCGGTGCGCCAGACCACCCGGCCCGAGGCCTTCTCAATGCCATGGACCACCCCTTGCCGATTCGCGGAGACCACCAGGCCCTCGGACACCACCGGCGAGAACGCACCCTGGCCTGCACCGATGCGCGGGGAGCGGCCGACATCGGCTGTCCAGGCAGTTTGGATGGCGATCTTGGACGAGATGTCTGTGAGCTTCGCGGGCTTGGGCTTGCTGCCGCTCGAGCAGGCCGCCAGGCCCAAACAGAGGGGAACTGCAATCCAGCGCCACGAGCAAGTCTTCAGCATGTTCATTGTCCTGTCTGGGCAAAGGCGTCCAATGACGCGAGTTTACGCGCGACCAACTCAGCGCCTCGAGCGTCTTCTGCATTGGCCTGCAGGGTCTTCTGTGCAGCCTCCCATGCAGACCGGGCCTCATCCCAACGCTTCATGAGCGAGAGCACATCGCCTCGACGATCCTGCACCATGCCCAGTGCGGCTGCAGGCGGCTCACCCTCCAACTGCTGAAGGGCTTCTGGCAGTCGTTCAAGGTCCATGAGCACCGTGGCTGCGCGCACGCGGGCAATCCAGGCGACGGCCTCGTCGGAGCTATTGGCTGCATGGGCCAGCATGGGCAGTGCCTTGTCGAGGGCACCACTGGCCACATGAACGCGTGCAAGCCGCAAGGCAGCCAGGCTCGCATGGGTGGAACTGCCATGCTCCTTCAGAAGAAGCAGGCCATGGGCCTCGGCCTCCTCGAGCTTGTCGGCCGCCAGCGCAGCCTCCATGCGCTCGAGCATTTGCGTGGCCGCCACGGCCCGACTGCTCTGCCAGGCGAGAAAGCCCTGGTAACCAGCCCAGCCGCCACCGATCACAATGAACACCGAGAGAATCCAGCGACGGTTCTCACGCCAGAAGCCCCGCAGGGCGTCCATTTGCTCTTGTTGCTCGAGATCATCCCGCACGGTCACTGCCTCCTTGAGAAACCAATTCACGACGAATCAGGCCAGCGGCCTCCGGTGGCGCCAATGTCTGCTGGGCCAGCCCGCCCGCTCGGTCGCCACGCAGCGGCTTGACCGCCACGAGGCCAGCTGCACGCTCGGCCTCTCCGAGAATCACTGCGAAGGCCGCGCCACTGGCATCGGCCTTCTTCATTTGAGACTTCACACTCTGGCCACCGGTGTGCATGAGCACCCGCAGGCCTTGGGCGCGCAGGGTCTCGGCCACCGACATGGCCCGCAGGCCACCCGCAGCAGCCTCATCGCCCCAGTTCACCAGGTAGACATCCAAGGGGGCCGAAGGTGCCATGGGCGCCACCTCCTCCAACAGGGCGAGCAGTCGCTCCGCGCCCAGTGCAAGACCACAGGCCGGCGCTGGCTTGCCACCCATCTGGGCCACCAGCCCGTCGTAGCGTCCGCCCCCGCAGACCGTGCCCTGCGAGCCGAGTCGATCCGTGACCCATTCGAACACGGTCAGGTTGTAGTAATCGAGCCCGCGCACCAGGCGAGGGTTCATGACAAACGGAACACCCGCATCGGAGAGTGCCTGGCAGACACGGTCTTGGTGACTGCGCGAAGCCTCCCCCAAGAACGCATCGAGGGTGGGCGCGCCCTGCACCACCTCGGCCATGGCCGGGTTCTTCGTGTCCAGGATGCGCAGTGGATTGGTCTGCAGGCGTCGCTTGGCGTCCTCATCGAGCAGGCCCGCGTGGCGCGTGAAGTGTTCGACCAGGGCGGCGCGGTGGGCCAGCCGCTCCTCGGTGCAGCCCAGGGAGTTCAATTGCAGTGAGGGCCGGTCTGCTGGTGCAATGCCAAGCCGATCCCAGAGACGCCAGATCATGAGCAGCTGCTCGGCATCGACCTCGGGCTCCGCCATGCCCAGGGCTTCCACGCCAAACTGATAGAACTGCCGATAGCGGCCCTTCTGGGGCCGCTCGTGGCGAAACATGGGCCCGAAGTACCACAGCCGCCGCGGGCCGTCGTAGAGCAGGTTGTGCTCAATCACCGAGCGCACCACGGCCGCCGTGTTCTCGGGCCGAAGCGTGAGCTGCTCACCATTGAGGGCATCGGTAAAGGTGTACATCTCCTTTTCGACGATGTCGGTGACCTCGCCAATGCCGCGCACAAACAATGCGGTGGGCTCGAGAATCGGGGTTCGGATGGCGGCATAGCCATAGAGCCGGAAGGTCTCGGCCACGGCGGCCTCCAGCCGCTCCCACTGGCGCATCTGCTCTGGGAGCAGATCGTTCATGCCCTTCACGCCCACCAGTTTGTCCATCAGCCGTAGCGCCTCACGACGTAATCCTCGATGAGCGCCTGAAACTCCTCGGCAATGCGATCGCCCTTGAGTGTGGGACCCCGCTCGCCATCAATGTAGACCGGCGCCACCGGCTGCTCGCCCGTGCCTGGCAGGGAGATGCCGATGTTGGCGTGCTTGCTCTCGCCGGGCCCGTTGACCACGCAGCCCATGACCGCCACATTCATCGATTCCACACCCGGGTACTGACTTCGCCAGACCGGCATTTGATCCCGCAGGTAGACCTGCACCTTGTCGGCCAATTCCTGGAAGAAGGTCGAGGTGGTTCGGCCACAGCCGGGGCAGGCAATCACCAAGGGTGTGAAGGCCCGCAGGCCCAAGACCTGAAGCATCTCTTGGGCCACCACGACCTCCTTGCGCCGATCGCCGCCCGGCTCCGGCGTGAGGGAGACGCGAATGGTGTCGCCGATGCCCTCCTGCAGGAGCACGCCAATGGCCGCGGTGGAGGACACAATGCCCTTGCTGCCCATGCCAGCCTCGGTGAGGCCCAGGTGCAGTGGGAAGTCGGTGCGCCGAGACAGCGCACGGTACACAGAGATCAGGTCTTGAACCGCAGACACCTTGGCCGAGAGGGTAATTCGGTCGCGGCCCATGCCCCACTGAACCGCCTGCTCTGCGCTCTCGATGGCGGATGTCACCAGGGCCTCACGCATCACGGCCTGCGCATCCCAGGGCTCGGGCCTGGCAGCGTTTTCATCCATGAGCCGAGCCAGCAGGTCTTGGTCCAGGCTACCCCAGTTCACACCAATTCGAACCGGCCTGCCATGCCGCTGGGCGGCCTCGATCATGGCGCCGAATTGCGTGTCGCGCTTGCTGCCACGGCCCACATTGCCCGGGTTGATTCGATATTTGGAGAGCGCCTCAGCGCATGCAGGCACCTGGGCCAGCAGCTTGTGCCCGTTGAAGTGGAAGTCGCCGACCAAGGGAACCGGGCAGTTCATTTTGTCGAGCTGGTCACGGATGGCCGGAACCGCCTCGGCCGCCTCCAGGGTATTGACCGTGATTCGGACAAGCTCCGAGCCTGCAAAGGCCAGGTCTCTGACCTGTATGGCCGTGCCAATGGCATCGGCCGTGTCGGTGTTCGTCATGGACTGCACCACCACGGGCGCACCCCCGCCAATCGAGACATGACTGCTTCCCCAGGTGACATGCACCTGCTGCGTGATGCGTCGCTCGGCAGGGCCGCAGGCAAAAGGCTGGCTAGACATGACGGCTCACCTCGCGTTGGATTTGGATGCGCTGTTGGACATGGGTTCGGTCTTGCACGGCGCCCGCAAGCTGTCCGCAGGCGGCGTCGATGTCATCACCGCGGGTTCGGCGAATGGTCGTCACAAAGCCGGCCTCCGTGAGAATGTTCGCGAACATGCGGATCGTCTCCGGCCGCGAGCGTCGCAGGCCTGAGCCCGGGAACGGGTTAAAGGGTATGAGATTGAACTTGCAGGACACGGCCTCGCGCGTGACCAGGTCGATCAGGGCCCAGGCCTGCTCCGCTGAATCGTTGACGCCCTCAAGCATCACATATTCAAAGGTAATGAAGTCTCGGGGAGCGACGTCGAGGTATCGGCGACAGGCCGACATGAGCGCCTCCAACGGGTACTTCTGATTCAGGGGCACGAGTTCGTTGCGCAGGGCATCGGTGGGGGCGTGAAGCCACACCCCCAGGGCGACGGGACAGGCCTGGGCAAGCCGATCCATCATGGGCACGACACCCGAGGTCGAGACCGTCACCCGCCTGCGCGACAGGCCGTAGGCATTGTCATCGAGCATGAGTTCGAGCGCCGGCAAGACCGCATCGAAATTCAGCAGCGGCTCGCCCATGCCCATCATCACCACATTGGTGACCGGCCGCTCCAGCAGGCGGTTGGCCATGTGCAGCTGGCCAATGATTTCAGCGGTCGTGAGGTTTCGAGCAAAGCCCTGATGGCCCGTGGAGCAGAAACGGCAGTTGACGGCGCAGCCGGCCTGAGACGAGATGCACAGGGTGCCGCGATCGTCTTCGGGAATAAAGACGGTCTCGATGGCATTGGACTGTCCTGCGTCGAGCAGCCACTTTCGGGTGCCATCGGTGGCGGTCTGATCCGCCAAAACCGGCAGCGTCCGAATCTCGGCCATGGCGGTCAGGCTGGCTCGGAACGCCTTGGCCAGATTGGTCATGTCCTCGAAATCGGTGGCGCATGACTGGTGCAGCCACTTCTGCAGTTGGGTGGCCCGAAAGGGTTTTTCCCCGATCGACACCACCCAATCGCGAAGGGCCTGGGGCCCGAAGTCCAAGAGGTTCACCATGAGCGTTCCCGCCGGACCGGGCCCGAGCGCCTTACCCCCGACGGTGGACCGACAAGCCGGAAAAGAAGAAGGCGATCTCTTGCTGGGCCGTCTCGGGGCCATCGGAGCCGTGCACGGCATTGGCATCGATGCTGTCGGCAAAGTCGGCTCGGATGGTGCCTGCCGCGGCCTTCTTGGGGTCTGTGGCGCCCATCAGGTCCCGGTTCTTGGCGATGGCGCCCTCACCCTCGAGGACTTGGATCATCACAGGCCCAGAAACCATGAAATCGACGAGGTCTTTGAAGAAGGGGCGCTCTCGGTGGACGGCATAGAAGCCCTCCGCCTGCGCCCGAGACAAATGCATCATCTGGGCGGCGACCACCCGCAGGCCCGCCTTCTCGAAACGTGAATAGATCTCGCCGATGACATTCTTGGCCACGGCGTCGGGCTTGATGATGGACAGGGTGCGCTCCACTGGCATGACAGTCACTTTCTTGAAAACGGTTGGAATTATTTGCCCCAAACCCCATCTAAACCCCATGGGCTTGGGTTGCAATCAAAGCAAAATGCCTTGATTTGTCAACTAAACCTGAGATTATAGAGCCTGGAATCACATCTCTTGAAGGAGAACCGTCGCAATGATCCCGCAACTGAATGACCTGCAGTCCACTGGCCGCGTCCAAAGCGCAGTCCAGAACCGTGTCCTGCGCAACACCTACCTCATGCTGGCCGCCACCATGGTGCCCACCTTGCTGGGCGCTTGGGTGGGCATGTCAGTGGGCTTCTCGCTGTTCGAGGGCAGCCCGCTCATCAGCATGCTGCTCTTCTTGGGCATTGCCTTTGCCTTCTTCTATGGCATTGAGCGCACCAAGCACAGCGTGGTGGGTGTCTACCTGCTGCTGGGCTTCACCTTCTTCATGGGCCTGATGCTCTCGCGCATCCTGAGCGTGGCCCTTGGAATGGGCAACGGTGGCCAGATCATCGCCGTGGCCGCAGGCGGAACCGGCGTCATCTTCTTTGGCATGGCCTCGCTGTCCACGGTTGTGAAGAAAGACCTGAGCAGCATGAGCAAATTCCTGTTCCTGGGCGTGCTCCTGCTGATCGTGGCCTCCATTGCCAACATTTGGCTGCAGATGCCGGCCCTGATGCTCACCATCTCCCTGCTGGCCGTGGTGATCTTCTCGGTCTTCCTGCTGGTCGACCTCCAGCGCATCGTCAACGGTGGTGAAACCAACTATGTCAGCGCCACCTTGTCGGTCTACCTGAGCGTCTACAACATCTTCAGCAACCTGGTGGTGCTGCTGATGTCACTCTTTGGCGGCAGCCGCGAGTAAAGCGCAGCAAGACCCCCTCAAGCCGGCCGTGTGGCGCTGCCCTCGGCCGGTTTTCTTTTGAAGACGGCGATCGATTCCACGTGGGCCGTTTGAGGGAACATGTTCACGATGCCTGCCTGCTCCAGTGCCCAGGCCCCCTGATGCACCAGAATGGCGGCGTCTCGGGCCAGGGTGGCCGGGTTGCAAGACACCATGACCATTCGATCCGGCCCCCCGCCTTCGAGAGACCAGGCGGCATAGGCCTCGCACAGGGACTGCGCGCCCTCACGGGGTGGGTCCAGAAGCACGCGATCAAACTCACCCTGACCCTGAAGCCAGGCAAGGTCGATTTCGAATAGGTTCACCGCCTCGAACCGCGCCCGTGCCTGCAGGCCATGCAACTCGCACACACCTGCAGCCTGCGCAATGAGCGCGGCGCTCCCCTCATAGCCCACCACCGAACCTGCCCGCCGCGCGAGGGCCAGCGAAAAATTGCCCAGGCCACAGAAGAAATCTGCCACGCGATGGGCATCCGAGACCTCCAGCAGGCCGATGGCCCTGGAGACCAGCACGCGATTGATCTGAAAGTTCACCTGGGTGAAGTCGACCGGCGAGTACGGCATCCGAATGTTGAAGGCCGGCAGGGCGTAGAACAGGCCAGGCATCGCTGCAGGGTCTGCACGAGACTTGCCCGGCCAGCACAGCGGCATGGCCGTGGCTGGCCCACCCGCCTGAGACCAGAAGACAACCCCGTGGGCATCGGCGAAGGCCTGAAGCGTGGCCTTGTCCTCCGGCGGAACGGCGACCAGGTGTCGGATGACCCAGACCAGGACATCGCGGGGCATGGCCGCCACACCTGCCTCCCCCACGGCGAGTTCGACCTGCGGAATGTCCTTGGCCGTCGACAGGCTCGCGAGGCAGTCCCGCAGCAGGGGCAGCAGTCTGGCCGCCCGAGGGTGCAGGACTCGACAGGTGTCCATCTGCGCCACATAGCTGCTCGCCCGTTCGCGAAAGCCCACGAGCAGCCCACCTTTTTTATCGACCCATCGAACCGACAGACGCGCGCGCGCCCGATAGCCCAGGGATGGGCCCCGGATTGGCGAGAGCACCTCTGCGGGTCGAAGCTTGCCGATGTGCCAGAGGTTGTCCTCGAGGACACGCTGCTTGATGGCCACCTGGGCTGAGGGCGTCGCATGCTGCATGCTGCAGCCACCACACACCCCGAAATGCGGACAGGGCGGTGTGGCCCGATCGGGAGACTGAGAGCACCATTCCACCGCCCGGGCCTTGATGTAACTCGGTCGCTCCCGAAGCACCTCGACCATCACATCCTCGCCGGTGAGGCCGCCCGCCACGAAGACGACCTTGCCCTCGTGCCGCGCGATGCCCTGGGCCTCCAAGTCAACCGACTCAATTCGAAGCGGCCCCATGCGCCGCAGCGGCTTGGGCGCTCCAATGGTTCTGCGACCCATGTCAGAGATCCGTGGTCCAGGCGTCCAAGAAGCGTGTCCAATGATGGCCTTCGAGCAGTTCCTCCGGCTGACCAATCTTGGCCGAGAGCGACGCACGAACCAGGCGCATCTCCTCACGGGCGGCCTCGACGGAGAGTTGGCCTCGCATCGTCTGAAAGCGCACATAGAGCAGATAGGTGTTGACCACATCCGTCTCACAGTAAGCCGCCACGCCATCGGCGCGGCCATCGAGAAAGGCATCCCAGACCTTGGCACCGTCTTCACCGAGCTTGCCTGGAAACCCACAAAGCTGGGCCATGGCATCGAGTGGTGCGTTGGCCCGACCACTGAAGTTGGCCAGGACATCCATGAGATCGAGGTGACGGCTGTGGTAGCGGCTCAGGTAATTGTTGTACTTGAAGTCGCGATTGTGGTCGCCCTGGTCCCAGTACTGGGGAGCCACGATGCCATGCAGCATGGCCCGATGGTGCAATACCGGGAGGTCAAAGCCGCCGCCGTTCCAGGTCACCAACTGGGGAACATGCCGCTCCACCGCATTAAAGAATTGCCGGATGCGCTGGGCCTCGTCGGCATCCTCAGCGCCGAAGCCATCCCCCAGGCACTTGACGCGAAAGCCCTCTTGGTCGCGAAAGGCACACCCAATGGTGAGCACGCGCTGCAGGTAGAGCGGCAGGAACTCGCCCTGCCCTTTGGCAGCGCGCTCCGCCTGAACATGGGCCACTGTCTCTCGATCATCCAGGCCCTCGGGTGCCAGGCCCAGTCGACGAATGCCCGCCACATCGGGAATCGTCTCCAGGTCGAAAACGAGAACGGGCGTCAATTAGCGAGACGGCAAGACCGACATGGGGTCAATGGGCTTCCCCCCGCGACGCACCTCAAAGTGCAGCATGGGCTTGTCTGCATCGGACATGCCCAACTCTGCAATCTTCTGACCCCGTTTCACGGTCTGGCCTTCTTTCACCAGAATGCTGCGGTTGTGGGCATAGGCGGTGATGAAGTCGTCTGGATGCTTCACGATGACCAGGTTCCCATAGCCTCGCAGGCCATTGCCGCTGTAGACCACCCGACCCTGCTCGGCAGAGAAGACCGCCTCACCCGGCGCGCCGGCAATGGCAATGCCCTTGCTGCCACCGTCTGAAAACCCGGTGATCACCTGGCCATTGGCCGGCCATCCCCAGCGCAGGTTTGTCACCAGGGGCGTTGCCGCCTGCTCCGGCACGCTGGTGGGGGCACTCGCCACCATGGTGGGGTCTGCAGGTGCCACCTCCGTGATGGTTTCATTGGCTGCGGGTGGCTGATCGGAAGACATGCCCGAGGCCACCGGGCGACCTTCCAGCGGACGAATCTGCATGGTGGATGGACGGCTCTGAATGGGCTCAGACTGCGCAAGCGCATTGGAGGACGCAGGCCTGTCTGGCTTGGGCTCGCGAACGCGAAGCACCTGACCAACATCGATCAGGTTCGGATTGTCGATCTGATTCCACTGGGACAGTTCACGCCAGTCCACGCCGTGCTCGAGGGCGATTCCCACCAGCGTGTCGCCGCGCCGAACTCGGTAAAAGCCCTCGGGAACCGGAGCCAAGTCGGCCAGAGCCCGACCACTCGCGGTGCGCTGGTCTGCGGGCTTGGCAGCCCCGACCTTGCGAGACTCAATCGGTGACGGCGCCTGAAACTGGGCGCACCCAGCCAACAAGGCCAGAGACAAGCCCAGCCATGCCCAGGTGGGTCCGCGATGTCGTCCCGGCACTGCATCAGTCATCGTTGAACACCTTTCAGTATCGGCACAAACTGCACCGCATCGAATTCGAACCGCTCAAACACAGGCGCGCCCGTCTGGTCATCCAGCCCACGGCGCACCACAACCAGTCGCTGGTCGGGCCAGCCCAACGGCAACACCATCACGCCGCCCACACCCAATTGTCTCAACAATTCGCTTGGCATGTCAGGCAGGCCTGCCGCCAGGACCATGACCTCGAAGGGCGCCATGGCTTGGCAGCCCTGAAGGCCATCGCCCAGCAAGAGATGTAGATTCGACAGGGCAAGCGGTGCAAGGTTTCGGCGGGCATCCTGATGCAGGCCCTCGATGCGCTCAATGGATGCAACCATGGGAAAGAGGCTGGCCATGACGGCCGCCTGATAGCCGCAGCCCGTGCCCACCTCCAAGGCCCTTTGAACACCGCCCGTCGCCTGACAATACGCTCGGGCCAGGCTGAGCGAACGCGCCACCACAAACGGCTGCGAGAGCGTCTGCTGGTAGCCAATGGGCAGGGCCGTGTCCTCATAGACGCGACTCGCCAATGCGGGATCCACGAACCGATGTCGAGGCAGTTGACCCATGGCACGAAGGACGCCCTCGTCTGCGATGCCTTTTTGCCGGAGCCGTTCAACCATGCGAGCACGCAGCCGCTCGCTGGCCAGGCCCTGGTTCTCGGACGGAGGTTCTGATGGGGGAGCCGGGCGACGGCCACCCCACTTGGGCTCGAGCGGCTTGGGCTCCGGGGCAACCCGGCGGTCACCCGGCTTTAGGGAAGGGCTTCGAGCCACTCCGAGAGTTCCTCTGCTGCGGGGGTGTCACCCAGGTCGACTCGCAGGGGCGTGATGGCCACCTCTTGATTGGCCAGGGCATGGAAGTCGGTTCCGGGCCCGGCCTCCTTGATGGCACCGGGCGCACCCACCCAGAACATGGGCTCGCCCCGCGGCGAGGCCACCCGCACCACGGGCTGGGCCACATGCCGACGGCCAAGCCGACACACCCGGTAGCCTTTGAGGCTGCCCAGGGGCACATTCGGAATGTTGACATTGAGCAGCCTGGGAGCTGAGAAGGGCTGTTGAATCAGGCCTGCGACCACCCGTTGGGCCACATGCACTGCGGTGTCGAGGTGGCCAAACCCGCGGTCGGCCAATGAGAAAGCCACCGACGGGATGCCCAGCAGAAAGCCCTCCATGGCCGCAGCCACCGTGCCGGAATACAAGGTGTCCTCGGCCACATTCTGGCCATTGTTGATGCCCGAGACCACCAGGTCTGGCCGTTCCGTGAGAAAGCCCGTGATGGCCACGTGCACGCAGTCGGTGGGCGTGCCATTGACGTAGTGAAATCCGTTGGCAGACTGCCGAACATAGAGCGGCCGATCCAGCGTGAGTGAATTGCTCGCGCCGCTTCGGTCGGCCTCTGGCGCCACCACGGTGACCTCGCCAAAGCCACGCATGGCCTCGGCCAGGGCTTGAATGCCGGGGGAGAAGTAGCCGTCGTCGTTGGAGACGAGAATTCTCAAGATGGATTCTCTTCGCCAGGCCAATCCTTGATGTAGGCCCTGAGCATGCGGTTCTCAAAATTCTGAGCCTCGAGCACCGCGCGAGCAACATCATGAAAAGAGACCACGCCCAACAGTTCGACGCCATCCATGACCGGGAGGTAACGCTCTCCGCAGGCGTTCATCACCTCACGCAGTTCATCGACCGTCATCTCTGGTGAGGCCACGGTGGGGGAGGCATTCATCACTTCTTTGACCGGAATCTGGGCCATGGTGGGCGTGGGGCCCGCCAGGTTCTCTCGAAGTCGCTTGGCCATGACGCGGTTGACCTCACGAAAAGTCAGCATGCCCGCGAGCCGGCCGTCTGACATGACCACCAGAGAACCGATGTCCTGCTCATCCAGGGTGATCACCGCGTCTGACAACAGGGTGTCCGGACCAACAGTAAAAAGAATATTTCCCTTGACCTTGAGAATCTCTCGAACCTTCACGGCGCCCCCCTTGCCGCGCTTGGCGGCTTTGCATCATTGTTGGTTTGAACCATGCTAGCACCGCTTGGCGTCGGTGTTTTCATGGCTATGATAGGCAATGGCTTCTACTCGAATTCTTGTTGTGTACTACAGCCGCCATGGCGCCACCCGTGCATTGGCGGAGGCCTGCTGCGAAGGGGTGGAATCAATACCCCGCTGTGAGGCAGTGCTTCGCACCGTGCCGAGTGTGTCCGCATCCCATGAGGCCACCGAACCACCAGTGCCCACCGAGGGGGCACCCTATGCCGAGCCAGACGACCTTCGCCAGTGCGATGGACTCCTGCTCGGCTCGCCGACCCGATTCGGAAACATGTCGGCAGCCATGAAGTATTTCCTCGACGGCACGATCCAAAACTGGCTCGCCGGAGACCTGGCCGGCAAGCCCGCAGGCGTCTTCACCAGCACGGGCAGCCTGCATGGCGGGCAGGAGACCACCCTGCTCACGATGATGATGCCGCTCTTTCACCACGGCATGCTGCTGGTCGGCCTGCCCTACTCCGAGCCTGAGTTATCTGCCACGCAATCCGGTGGCACCCCCTACGGTGCCACCCATGTGGCGGGCGCCGACGGCCGACGGCCAATCACCGATGAGGAGCGCAGGCTCGCCAGGGCCCAAGGCCGCCGCATCGCCGAGGTGGCCGCGGCACTGAAGGCGGCCCGAGCATCTTGAATCCATCGGACACCCCAAGCACAACCCCCAGGGGTGGGCTTTTGCCGGCGCCGTGGGGCCCCATTCATGCAGTGCTGGTGGTGCTCATGGTGATCTACGGTGTGGCCTGGGAGGCCGCCTGGGACCCCATCCGAGAGGGTTCGCTGCTCTGGCTCAAGACCCTGCCCCTGCTGCTGGTGCTGCCGGGACTGATTCAAAGCCGTCGCCGCAGCATGCAATGGCTCTCATTGATGATCTGGTTCTACGCCTGTGAGGCCCTGGTGCGGGTGGCGAGCCTTCAGCCCACAGAGCAGTGGCTGGCCGCTGGATGGCTGGTGCTCTCGCTCCTGGTGGCAGCAGCCAATTGGCTGTCGGCCAAGGCATATCGTGGCCAGATGGTCATTGGCGACTCACCCTCGGAGATGGCCCGACGCCAGTGACGCGCGCCGGGCTGCCCATGAAGCAGCCCGTGCCAGTGCCGGCCCATGGCCTTGCCGGGAACACCCCTGGCCAGTTGCATCTGAAAGTAATCCTCCAAGGCCGGCAAGATGTCCTCGCGGCTGCGCGGCACCGAACTGTGTGCATCGGCTTGCGTCCAGATCCGCAGGGAGAGTTGCTGAAGAATCCAGGGGTCATGGTAGGCCGTTCGGCCCAGCATGACGCCGTCGACGCCCGGCTGCCCGCCAGCAGGCGCCATCCAGGCCAGGGCCTCATCGGGAGAGGTGATGCCGCCATTTCCAATGAAGCTGACCTGCGGAAAGGCCTGCTTGAGCAGTCGCACCACATGGGGCCGCAGGGGCGGAATCTCTCGGTTCTCTTTGGGCGACAGGCCCTTGAGAATGGCCGAGCGGGCATGAACAATGAAGACACCGCAGCCCGCAGAGACCAGCGCCTCCACGAAACGCATCACGAAATCAAGGTCGTCCTGCGCATCCACACCGATTCGGTGCTTGACCGTGACTGGAACCGTGACGG
>CAZPRT010000010.1:0-13203 GCA_964589205.1 uncultured Bordetella sp.
CCCAGCCAGCCGGTGGTGGCCCAGCCCGCGGCAATGAGCAGGCCCAAGGCCAGCGCGCCCAGCATGGGGACCAGGCTCTTCTTCCACTGGACCTTCCAGCATGCGGCCAGTAGGAGCAGCCCGGCCAGCAGCGTTGCGATGATCAGTCGCCCCGAACCGTCGGCTGTGTCGGCACCCAGGAGAAGGGTGGGCAGGTCCTGTCGGCTGCCGAGGTCGATGTAGATGCGCTCGACCGTCTCGGCGCGCCAGATGGCGGCGAGGCCTCGAATGGTCATGAGCGCCGCAAGGGACATCACCAGAAAGACCACCAACGCCTTGAGGCTGCCTTCACCCATGCGAACCAGCGTGCGCACCCCGCAGCCCGAGGCCAGCACCATGCCGGCACCAAAGATGAGTCCGCCAATCAGGTTGGAGGCCCACATGAGGCGCGGAGCCGTGTAGAAGGAGGCTGTGTTGTCGAGCAGGCCTGTGATCAGCAAGGCCTGGGTGGCCAGCACGGCGGCAGCCATGGCCACCCACCAGGCCTGCATGCGGGCCCGGTTGCCCACCACCACCCAGTCGGCAATGGCACCCAGCGTGCAAAAGCGTGTGGCCTGAGAGATGGCGCCGAACCCGATGCCGATGAAAAGACCGAGCCAAATGACCTGCTGTCGCAGCTCGAGTAGCTCGGCAGGCGTGATCATTTCTTGGCGGGCGGCTTGATGCTCGCCAGCCGCGCCCTGGCGGTCTTGGCCTGCTCCGTATTCGGGAAGCGCTTGATGAGTTCCTGAAGGGTCTTGGTCGCGTTGGTGGTCTGGCCGACCTCGATCTGGCTGGCCGACAACGTCAGCATGCCATCGGCTGTTTTGGGATGCTGCGGATGGCGCTCCTGCAGGCTGCGCAGGGCGCGGATGGCACTCTGAAAGTTCTTTTGGGCGTAGTGAACCGTTCCTTCAAAAAAGAGGCTCCACGGCGCCAGGGGGGAGGTGGGATGGTTCTGGTTGAACCTCACCAACTGGCCTGCTGCTGCCTTGAAGTCTTTCGCGGCAATCGACGCCTGAATGGCCTCAAAGGCCTGTTTTTGCCCCGGGCTGACCGTGAGCGTCTGACCGTCGATCTCAAAGGGTTGTGGCTCGAACTGTCGCAGGCGCGCATCGGCCTGCTGGAGTTGTTGCTCTAGATTCTGGAAGAGCTCCTTCTGCTGCTGCTTATTGACCGTGGTGGCCTGGCTGGTCTGCTCCAGCGTGCCGCGGAGGTTTGCCAGGTCCTCCCGGAGCTTCTCGATCTGAGAGAAGAGTTCCAACTGACCTCGAGCCATGCCATCGAGCCGGCCGGACAGCGCCTGGTTGTCGGCCTCGAGCGTGGCGATCTTCGCCCTGAGATCGAGAATGGCGCGACGCGCCTCATCATCCGAGAACAGTTGGGCGGAGGCGGGCACAGACAACACGGCCATGAGCCCCGCAGCCACCACATGCGATTTTATTTTCATTGGACTTGTAGGTCTGCTCGGCGGTTGACGGCGTAGCCCGCCTCGGTGGCCTCAGTGCTCCTTGGTTTTTCTTCCCCGTGGCTCACCGCGTTGAGTTGCTGCTCATCCACACCCAGCACGGAGAGGGCGCTTCGCACGGCCTCGGCCCGCTGCTGGCCCAGGGCGAGGTTGTATTCCGAGGTTCCACGGTCATCGGTGTGCCCCTCGATCAGCAGGCTGGCCCGCATGTTGGATTTCATGAGACGGGCAGTCTGTTCAATGACGGGAACATCTTCCTGGCGAATGGACGTTCGGTCGAAATCAAAAAACACGGAGGCACGCCCAGCGGCATCGAAGCCGGCTGCTTGAAGGTCGACCGAAGTGAATCCGGAGGCCGTCACGGCCTGCTCATCGGCCCGCAGGCCTTGGGCATCTCGGCGGGCGGCATCACCACCCATGCCTGGGGCGGACACGATCGGTGCTGCACCGCCTCTGCTGCGGCCAGGCCCATCCGGCTCATCGAGGCTCACCGATGCACAGCCGGTCATGACAATGCTGGTCAGGGTGATCAGAAGAGCGCGATTCGGAAGGGCACGGGGTGTCATGGGGTTGAGTCCTTCGGATCAGGGCATGCGGCCCCATGCAGGGTTGCGGATGCCGGCGGTGTCAAGGCTGATGCGCGTGCGCACGCGGCCATCGACGGAGACAGCCGAGAGGGTGTCGCGCGCATTGATGCGGCTGGAGAAGATGATCCAGCGGCTGTTGGGGGCGAAGCTGGGAGAGTCGTCCTTGGGGCCCGTGCTCACCAGGCGCTCCTCGCCATTCTCTAGGTTGCGAACACCAATGACAAACTTGCCCTCTCTGCGGGCCACGAAGGCGAGCAGCTTGCCATCGGGGCTCACCATGGGCCTTGCGTTGAAATTTCCTGTAAAGCTGACGCGCTCGGGGGGGCTGCTCGCATCAGCTGCCACCCTGTAGATCTGGGCACTGCCGCCACGGTCGGAGGTGAAGTAGATGGTCTTGCCATCTGCGGAGAACGACGGCTCAGTATTGATGGCATTGGCTCGGGACACTCGCCTCGGGCTGCTGCCATCGGCGTTCATGACATAGACCTGCGAGCTGCCATCTTTGGTGAGCACCACCGCCAATTGTTTGCCATCGGGCGACCAGGCCGGAGCGCTGTTGCTGCCTCGGTAGTTGGCCACCACGGTGCGTCGGCCGGTCTGGAGTTCATGGACATAGACCACCGCCTTGCCGCTCTCGAAGGAGACGTAGGCGAGCTTGTTGCCATCGGGCGACCAGGCCAGCGAGATGATGGGCTGCGACGAACGAAGGGCGGGCTGTGCATTCTCCCCGTCGGAGTCCGCAATGATCAGCACCTGACGACCCGCCTCCTTGCGGACATAGGCCAGGCGTGTGGAGAAGAAGCCGGGCTCCCCGGTGAGCTGCTCGTAGACGTAATCGGCAACCTTGTGGGCGGAGCGCCGGGCGTCGAGCTGCGTGGCCTCGGTCATGAGTGAGAGACCGCCGAGGTCCACGGACTTCAGGTTGTCGAGCAGCCGAAAGCGCAGGTCGACCTTCCCATCGGGCTGTCGGGTGACGCTGCCCACGACCAGTGCGGCGGCACCCTGATTCTTCCAGCGAAGAAAGAGGTCTTGCGACAACGGGGTGTTGTCTGAGAGCACGGGAAATTGTGGGCCCACGGGCAAGAGATTGAATGCGCCCGTGCGTCGCAGATTGGCCTCGAGGACTTCCTGCACGGTCTCTGCAAAGACGCGCTCGTTAGGGGAGGCCGGCACCAGTGGTGCCACGGCGACAGGAATCTGCTTGTCTCCCACCCCTGTGATGTCGATGCGCAGGCCCTGGGCCGCGGCGGAGCCGACGACAAGCAGGCCGATTGCCCAGACGGCCAGGGGTCGCAGGGCGGAGGCTGCCATGTGGATGCAGGTCATGACGTCATTATACGAAGGGGGTGTGACAACGGACCATCATCGTTTGTCCCCGGGGCGAAAGCGAAGTTCCAGTCGTCGCTCAACGCTGCCGTCTTCGGCCTTGGGAAGTGGGTCGCTGGCCTTGATGGCGCGCAACACTGCGGCATCCCACTCGGGTATGCCACTGGCCTTCTGCAGTTGTATGCGGCTGATTTGCCCAGTGGGCAATTGCTCCACGATGTAGATGACCTCGGGGTTGGTGGGCGCTCGGGCCGGGTCAAAGCCCAGAATGCGCGATCGAATTCTTGAGCGAATGGCGTCCTGGTAGCCCGCCAGCAGGCCTGAGCGCACGCCCTGCTCCGCGCCGCCCGCCACACCGGCCTTGGAGGCGACATCTTTTCCTTGGCTGCTCGCCTTGGCCTTGGCATCGAGGCCGAGGCTCTTGTTGATGCGATCGAGTTCGGCCTGACGCAAGGCCTCGCGCTGCCGTTGGGCGGTCTTCTCTGCCTGTGCACGCCTGTTGGCCTCTTCGCGCTTTTTGGTTTCTTGAGCTTTTTCAGCCTCCCGCTTGGCGGCCTCCTCCTTGGCCTTCTTCAACGAGATGTCGGGCGCCGGCGCGGGCGGCGTGGGATCCGGCACTGGTGGGGCTGGCTTGACCGGCGCAGGTGTTGGTTTGGGAGGTTCCACCTGCGGGGTGGGCGCTCGCTCGGCAGGCAGGCTCGACCAGAGTTCTGCCTGGACCACCTCGAGGTCGTCGGTGCGCCAGTCGATGGACACCACCAAGGCAGCCGCCAGCAGCAGGTGAATGCCCATGGCCGCACCAAACGAGACGAGGGCCTGTCCGGCCTCGCCGGGTCGGGCCGCTCGCGCGAAGGGGGGTGCTTGGGCCAGACTGCTCATCGGCGTGGTGAGGCCTGGACTGTCTTACTCTTGCCGCACGGCCAGGCCCACTCTGCCGATGCCATCGGCCTGGAGGGTATTCAAGGCCTGCACCACGGTGTCGTAGCGCACCTCGCGCTCCGCCAGGATGATGACGGGGGCTCCGGGCTCTTTCATGAGCTTGCGAACGGCGTCGGGGAGTTCAGAGCGTGTGACGCGCTCCTCCTTGGCACCCTGCTCACGTTTGCGCACGGCATGGCTGCCGTCCTTGCGAATGACGACCTCGATGGCCACTGCAGGCTGCTGGGCCGACTGGCCCACACGCGGCAGGTCGATGCTGCCGGTGACAATCATGGGAGCGGTCACCATGAAGATGATGAGCAGCACCAGGGTGACATCGATGTAGGGCACCACATTGATCTCACTCATCATGCGGCGACGACGTCCGCCAGAACTTTGGCCGGCCATGTCAGTGCTGCCGATGCAGGATGTTGGAGAACTCTTCCATGAAGCTTTCAAAGCGCATGGAGAGTCGATCGAGGTCGGTGGCGAATCGGTTGTAGGCCACCACCGCAGGAATGGCCGCAAACAGGCCAATGGCCGTGGCGATGAGGGCTTCGGCAATGCCGGGTGCCACGCTGGCCAGCGTGGCCTGCTGAATGTTGGCCAGCCCAGTGAAGGCATGCATGATTCCCCAGACCGTTCCAAAGAGGCCGATGTAGGGGCTCACCGATCCCACCGTTGCAAGGAATGGAAGGCCATGCTCCAGGCCATCGAACTCCCGCTGGTTGTTGGCCCGCATGGCACGCCTTGCACCCTCGAGCATGAGGCTTGGGTCGGCCTTGGCCTGCTGACGCAGCTTGAGGAACTCACGCATGCCAGCCTCAAACACCTTGGCCAGCCCAAAGCCGTAGGCGCCTTGCCCCACGCGCTCGTAGAGGGCCATGAGTTCACCACCCGACCAGAAAGCCTTCTCAAACTCCTCAGCCTGGCGTTTGGCCTGCCGAATGGCCATGAGCTTGCGAAAGATCACGGTCCAGGAGGCAATCGACATGAAGACCAGCAGGGCCATGACGAGCTGAACGGGCAGGCTCGCCTGCAGGACAAGGGTGGCAACGGAGAGGTCGGCGGTGGGCGCGGCCATGGTCATTCCTTCGGTGACGGTGAAAAGAGTGATGCATTCGAGGGGGCAGCCGGTGCGGGACGACCAAAGTGGGCCCATGCGCTGGCTGTGGCCATTCGGCCGCGGGGCGTGCGTTGTAGAAAGCCCTGCTGGATGAGGTAGGGCTCCAGGACATCCTCGATGGTGTCCTTGGATTCCCCAATGGCGGCAGCCAGGTTATCGATACCCACCGGGCCACCACCGAACTTGTCGAGGATGGCCTCGAGGAGTTTCTGGTCCATGAGGTCGAACCCTTGTTGATCGACCTCCAGCATGGCCAGGGCGGCATCAGCCACCTTGGCATCGACCTCTGCGGCACCCTTGACCTGTGCATAGTCTCGAACACGGCGAAGGAGCCGGTTGGCAATCCGTGGTGTTCCCCTGGCGCGGCGCGCGATCTCTTGCGCACCATCATCGCTGAGCGCGACCTTCAGCAGCGCAGCCGAGCGATGGACGATGATGGTGAGGTCTTCGGTGTTGTAGAACTCCAGCCTCGCCACGATGCCAAAGCGGTCTCGCAACGGGTTGGTGAGCATGCCGGCCCGCGTGGTGGCCCCCACCAGGGTAAAGGGCTGCAGGTCGAGCTTGATCGAGCGTGCCGCTGGCCCCTCGCCGATCATGATGTCGATCTGGTAATCCTCGAGGGCCGGGTAGAGGATCTCCTCCACCACGGGGCTGAGCCGATGGATCTCATCGATGAAGAGGATGTCGTTGCGCTCGAGGTTGGTGAGCAGGGCTGCCAGGTCACCAGCCCGCTCGAGCACCGGGCCGGAGGTCTGCCGCAGGTTCACACCCATCTCACGGGCCAGGATGTGGGCCAGGGTCGTCTTTCCCAGGCCGGGTGGGCCAAAGAGCAGGGTGTGATCGAGCGCCTCTTGCCGCTGGCGGGCCGCCTCGATGAAGATCTGGAGCTGATCCTTCACCTTGCCCTGGCCGATGTACTCCTTGAGCCACAGGGGGCGCAGCGCCCGCTCCAGGCTTTCTTCTTGATGACCGGCGGGCTCGGGGCTGATGAGGCGATCGGTGTCGTGTTCGATCATGCCCCTAAGTGTACCGGGCGACCTGTGACGTTCGACTACAGGCGCGAGAGCTGCTTTAAGGCCAGGCGAATGCCATCGGAGACGGTGGCATCCTCGGGCAGGGCCTGGCAGGCGGCCACGGCTTCCTTCTCGGAGTAGCCCAAGGCGCCAAGTGCGCGAAGCACCTCCGCGGTGGTGTCTGGCCGGCCTGGCATTCCAGGGCTGGGGAGGGCGGGTGCAAGCTTGCCCTTGAGTTCGAGCACCAGTCGCTCGGCTGTTTTCTTCCCAATGCCGGGCACCCGCGTGAGGCTGGCAGGGTCTTGCAGGCTGATGGCCTGCGAGAGTTGATCGACGGTGAGTCCCGAGAGCACGGCCAGCCCAATGCGCGGACCAATGCCCGAGATCTTGATGAGCAGTCGAAAGGCATGTCGCTCGGCCTCGGTCTTAAAGCCATAGAGCAGCTGGGCATCCTCCCGCACCACCAGGTGGGTGAGCAGGCTGAGCGGCTCGCCCACGGCTGGCAGGTTGTAGATGGTGCTCATGGGGGCCTCGACCTCGTAGCCCACGCCCTGGACATCAAGGATGACGCTCGGGGGCTGCAGGCCAATCAGGGTGCCGCGCAGTTGACTGATCATGGGCGTTGAGCATGCCAGAAGGCCAGGGCACAGGCCAATGCGTCGGCGGCATCGGCGCTCGGCGGCTGGGCAAGGCCCAGCAGGCGGCAGACCATGTGGGCCACCTGCTCCTTGGTGGCGCGGCCGGTGCCCACGATGGACTGCTTGATCTTCAAAGGGGTGAGTTCAGAGACGGGCAGCGATGCGGCTGCCAGTGCAGCGATGGCCACACCGCGGGCCTGCCCCAGGGAAAGGGTGGACCTCGGGTTCACATTCACGAACACCTGCTCGATGACGGCCGCCGTGGGCTCGTACTGGGCGAGTACGGACTGCATGCCTGCATAGAGCAGGCCCAGGCGCTCCGGTTCGGGCCGGTCGGTGGGTGGTCGAATGACACCGCTGCCCAGGTAGATGGCCTTCTGACGGCTCACGATCTCCACGACACCAAAGCCAGTCCGGCGCAGGCCGGGGTCGATGCCGATGAGCCGCATGAATCAGTGTCGGAAGTGGCGCATGCTGGTGGTGACCATGGCAATGCCCCGCTCGTTGGCGGCGGCGATCACCTCGTCATCCCGAACCGACCCGCCGGGCTGCACCACGGCCACCGCACCTGCTTCGGCCACCACATCGAGTCCGTCTCGAAACGGGAAGAAGGCATCGGAAGCCACCACAGACCCTTGGAGGGACAAGCCTGCATGATCGGCCTTGATGGTGGCAATGCGGGCGGAGTCGAGCCGACTCATCTGGCCTGCGCCCACCCCGAGGGTCTGGCCCTTGTGGCAAAAGACAATGGCATTGCTCTTGACCCAGGTGGCGACCTTCCATGCAAAGAGCAGGTCTTGAATCTGCTCGGCCGTGGGCTTCTTGTGGGTGACGCACTGCAGGTCTGCTGCCGAGAGGGTGTTGCGATCGGGGGTCTGCAGCAACAAGCCGCCACTCACACGCTGGATGTCCAGGCCACTGGCGATCGCCGTGTCCTCGCCCAGGGGCACGGTGAGCAGGCGAAGGTTCTGCTTGGCCGAAAAGACAGACAGTGCCTCTGGACTGAACTGCGGCGCGATGATCACCTCTGCAAATTGACCCGCGATGGCCTGGGCTGCAGCCCCATCGAGCGCCACATTAAAGGCGAGAATGCCGCCGAAGGCGGAGGTGGGATCGGTGGCGAAGGCCCTGCGATAGGCCTCTTCTGCGTGGGCCCCCAGGGCCACTCCGCATGGGTTCGCATGCTTGACGATGACGCAGGCCGGGCCCGACAGGCTTCGCACGCAAGACCAGGCCGCATCGGCATCGGCGAGGTTATTGAAAGAGAGTTCCTTGCCCTGCAATTGTGCGTAGCCGGCCAGGCAGCCCTCCGGTGCGCGTGGGTCGGCATAGAAGGCTGCTGACTGATGCGGGTTCTCACCGTAGCGCATGGTCTGTCGTTGGACGACCTGCAGGCTGAAAATTCTGGGCAGCGCACTGGCGGTCTGGGGGAGCTGTGGCTCCACGGTGTTGTCGGGCCTGGCCGCAGAGGCATCCAGTGGCGCAAGGCCTGTGAGGAAGTTGGCAATGGCGCCGTCGTAGGCCGCGGTGTGGGCAAAGGCCTTGGCTGCCAATGCCTGGCGTGTGGCAAACCCCAGATGCGCATCGGTGCTTAATTCTTCGAGCAGGCAGTCGTAGTCGCGTGGGTCGACCACCACGGCCACGCCATCATGGTTCTTGGCAGCAGCCCGCAGCATGGCCGGCCCGCCGATGTCGATGTTCTCGATCACTTCTTGGTAGCCCACCTGTGGCTTGGCGAGTGTGGCCACGAAGGGATAGAGGTTGACCACGAGCAGGTCGATGGGCTCGAATCCCGCAGCGGCGAGTGCCTGCAGGTGCGCCTCACGATCCCGGCGGGCCAGGAGGCCGCCGTGCACGGCGGGGTGCAGCGTCTTGACCCGACCATCGAGCATTTCTGGGAAGCGCGTGATGTCTTCCACCGGGGTGACGGGCAGGCCAGCTGCCTGCAGGGCCTGCGCGGTGCCACCAGTCGAGATGAGCTGGACGCCTTTCTGATGAAGCGCCTTGGCGAAGTCGACCACGCCGGTCTTGTCTGACACCGAGAGCAGGGCACGGCGCACGGCAAGGCGGTTGGGACGTGGGCTGGTCAGGGCATCTGCTGGCAGGTTGGGCATGCGGTGTCCTCAGATCTCAATGCGGTGTTGGGTCATCTTCTTGCGCAGGGTGTTGCGGGAGAGGCCGAGCATCTCTGCGGTCTTGCTCAGGTTGTTGTCGCAACGGGCCAGGGCGTAACGAATGAGGGGCCGCTCCATGGCCTCGACCACCATGTCATAGAGGGCGTGGGGCTTTTGGGCGCCGAGGGTCTCGAAGTAGATGTCGAGATTGGCCACCAGGGCATCCTCGAGTTTCGGCGGGGTTGCCTTCATGCCGCCAGCGCCTCCTCGAAAAATGCGGCCACCTCTGCCAGCTGGGACTCGGGCGTCTCGGCCGCGAGGATCAGCTGCCGAAAGGCCTTGCTCCCAGGCAGGCCGCGCAGATACCAGCCGATGTGCTTGCGCGCCGAGCGCACGCCTCGCTCCTCGCCATAAAAGGCATAGTGGTCGAGCAGGTGGCCGTGCAGCCAGCCATGGATGTCGGTGTCGGTGGGGTCGGGCAGTTGTTCACCCGTTTCCAAATAGTGGTGGATCTGCCGGCTGATCCATGGCCGGCCTTGTGCGGCCCGGCCAACCATGACCGCGTCGGCACCGGTGTGTCGCAGCACGGCCGCGGCCTTCTCGGGCGTGGTGATGTCGCCATTGGCCACCACGGGAATGCCCACCCGCGATTTCACCTCGGCAATGGTGTCGTATTCGGCCGCGCCCATGAACTTATCGGCCCGGGTTCGACCATGCACGGTGAGCATGGCCACGCCAATGTCTTCGGCCATGGCCGCGATGCTGGGCGCATTGCGATGTGCGTGGTCCCAGCCGGTTCGAATTTTCAGGGTCACGGGCACACGATCGCCGGCCACAGCCCGCACTGCAGACACGACGTGCTCCAGGATGTCTCGAACCAGGGGCTCGTCTTGCAGCAGGGCCGAGCCCGCAGCCTTGTGGCAGACCTTCTTGGCCGGGCAGCCCATGTTGATGTCGATGACCTCCGCGCCGCGGGCGACATTGAACTGGGCGGCCTGGGCCAGCATGTCGGGGTCGGCACCCGCGATCTGGATGGCCTTGGGCGAGGGCTCTCCATCGTGGTTGATGCGACGGCTGGTTTTTTCCGTGGCCCAGAGCAGGGCATTGGAGGCCGCCATCTCGCCCACGGCATAGTCGGCGCCGAGCTGCTTGCAGAGCTGACGAAACGGCCGGTCGGTGACGCCTGCCATGGGGGCAATGAAGACCCGGTTCTGAAGCCGATGAGGCCCCAGTTGTAAGGCGGGCCGGCTCATGAGGCGGTGTGGGTCATGAGGTCTTCAATGGCATCGATGGCCACGGGGACCCCACGTGTGATGAGTTCGCAGCCGGTGGCGGTGACCACCGCATCGTCTTCAATTCGAATGCCCACGTTCCAGAAATCTTCGGCGATGTCCTCGGCCGGTTGGATGTAGAGGCCTGGCTCGATGGTGAGCACCATGCCTGCAGCTAAGGGCTGACGATAGTCGCCCACGTCGTGCACATCGAGCCCAAGCCAATGGCCGGTGCGGTGCATGTAGAAACGGCGATAGGCGCCCGACTCGATGGCGGCCTCCATGCTTTGCGCAGGCAACAGATGCAGGTCGATCATGCCTTGGGCCAGCACCTTCACAGCCGCCTCGTGCGGGTCGGTGAAGGCTGCACCGGGTCGTGTGGCCTCGACAGCGGCCTCCTGGGCCGCCAGCACCAAGGCATAGCAGTCGCGCTGTGCGCTGGTGAATCGGCCCGAGACGGGGAAGGTGCGGGTGATGTCGCTCGCATAGCCATCGAGCTCGCAGCCGGCGTCGATGAGCAGCATCTCACCAGCGCGCATGCGTCTGTCGCCGGCGCGGTGATGCAGGATGCAGCTGTGGGGCCCGCTGGCCACAATGGAGCCATAGGCCACCGACTGTGCACCCGATCGGCGGAAGTCGGCAATGAGGCCGGCCTCCACCTCATACTCGGCCATGCCGGGCCGGGTGGTCTGCATGGCCCGCACATGGGCGGCTGCAGAGATGGCGGCAGCCTTGGCCATGGTCCCGAGCTCCGCCTGGTCTTTGATGAGTCGCAGTCCCGCCACGAGATCACCAGCGTCAAGAAACTGATGGGGTGCGACCACACCGCCACGGGCCTGCGCTCGTGCCTGGTCCATCCAGTTGCGGGTGCGTTGGTCGAGCTCGGCTGAGGCAGCCAGTGGCAGCACCAGGGTGCTGCAGTTCTTGAGGTGGGGCCGAAGGACATCATCAAGCTGCGCCACGGGATGGGCTGCATCCATGCCGAACTGCTCGGCCGCGCACTCGGGCCCAACCCGAACGCCGTCCCAGATCTCCCGCTCCGGGTCGCGCGGCCGGCAAAAGAGAAGGTCTTGATGATCGCCCTGGCTGTCAATGACCATGACCAACCAAGCCTCGGGCTCCGGAAAACCCGTGAGGTAATAGAAGTCGCTGTTGAAGCGAAATGCGAATGGGTTGTCTCGGTTGCGAATGATTTCGCTGCCACTGGCGAGGATCAACACCGCACTGGCCTGGCCATTGGCCCGGACCACGGCCTGGGCGAGTGCGTCTCGGCGTCGTCGGTGCTGCGCCCCATGGGGTGGTCCAGACACGGGCAGGGGCAGCAGGTGTGGTGCAAGGCTCATGGGAGGGATGGTCTCCCCGTGGCGAGGGTGTGGTCAAGCGCGGCCAGTCGCTCGGGCGTTCCCACATCCATCCACTGGCCTGTGTGCGGGCTGCCTCTCAGCCGGCCTTGGGCCATGGCCTCGTGCAGCAGGGGGGCGAGTGGCGCGCGTGCGTGGGGGGGCGTGCGGTCGAAGAGGGCTGGCCAGAGCACGGCCATGCCCGAGTAGGTGAGCGGCTGGTCCGTTGCCTCTCTCAGGACAATTCGGCCGTCGGGCTGCAGCCCGAAGTCACCCTGCAGGTGATGGCCTGGGCAGGGCACCAAGACCAAGTGGCCCAGGGTGTTGTCTGAGGCCTGGGCCATTTTGCGGGCCTCCGAGACATCCCAGTCGGAAAAGACGTCGCCATTGATGAGCAAAAAAGGCGCTCGGGTCTCGTCCCAGGGCTGGGCCGTTGCAATGCCACCCGCGGTCTCGAGTGCGCCATCAGGCTCACGGCTGTAGCGAATCCGCAGGCCCCAGGCCTCGCCAGATCCGAGCGTCGACTCGATCTGCTCACCCAGGTGGGCGAGGTTGATCACCACCTCCGAAAAACCCGCCTGGGCGAGCCGCTCCAGGTGCCACACCACGAGAGGCTTGCCGCCCGCCAACAACAAGGGCTTGGGGGTGTGATCGGTGAGCGGGCGCATGCGCTCCCCACGCCCAGCCGCGAGGATCATGGCCTTCATGGTGGCGTCATGGCCGCGCACCCATCAGAAGGTGAACTGGGCCGTGGGCGAGACATTCCCCAGCCGGTCGAGCAGGCGGGCGATCCCCGCGAGCTCGTGGTAGCGGTGCGCCGTCTTGCTGGCGTAGGCGAGCACGGCCGGTATGTCTCGGAGGTAGTGCGCCTTGCCGTCTCGGTGGGCGAGTCGAGCGAAAATGCCCAAGACCTTCAACTGGCGCTGCAGGCCCATCCATTCGAAGTCTTCCCAGAAGTCGGCGAAATCGGATGGCACGGCAATGCCCGCGCGGCGGGCGTCTTCCCAATAACGAATGGCCCAGTCAATCTGCTCGGCCTCATCCCAGACCACATAGGCATCTCGCAGCAGCGAGACCAGGTCGTAGCTCAAGGGGCCCACCACAGCATCCTGGAAGTCGAGGATGCCGGGCTGCCCATCGGGGGTCAGCGTCTCGGCCAGCACCATCAGGTTTCGGCTGTGGAAATCACGGTGCACGATGACCTGTGTTTGTGCGAGGGCGCGGTCGGCCAGGTGCGCCATGGTCTGGTTCAGCGTTTGGGCTTCACCGGCCGAGAGCGTCTGGCCCAGGTGGGTCTCGGCATACCAGGTCTGGAACAGGCCCATCTCGTCCAGGAGCTTGGCGCGACTGTAGGCGGGCAGCCCGAGGCTGCCCGTGGGCTGCG
>CAZPRT010000010.1:13303-24289 GCA_964589205.1 uncultured Bordetella sp.
CCCCCAGGCGGCGAGGCACCCGAAGCCCTGCTTTTTCGAACAACTCGGCCACCTGCAAAAAGGCGTCCAAGGGCTCGAGCTCGGGCGGCGCGTCCATGAGAATGCAGCTGCCGCCACCGACCTTGGCCACGCGAAAGTAACGCCGAAAGGACGCATCGGCCGAGGCCGGGGCGAGGCTGGCGACATCGATGTCTCCAAACTGGGTGAGCCAGTCGGCGGCAGCCAGGCGGCGCGGATCAGGGGTGGGGGGCATGGGCAAAGATGTGAGGAGACGCTTCGTTCCTATAATAGAACATGCGCCTTGTTCTGCCCCTGCTGTTGGGTGCCATCACAGGAACCAGCTTTGCTGCTGAATGCTCCCTTCGGGCAGATGTCGGCCAAGGCCTCCGGGTGGATCCGCGGCTCTCTCTTCAGGCCCCTGCGAGGGTCGGCCTCACCGACAGTGAGACCCCGATGTATTTCTTTGGGGAGACCGTCGACGGCCAGGTGGACGACACCATCACGCTGGTCAACAAGGCCGAGATGCGTCAGCTCGGCACCTCGCTCAAGGCCGATCGCATCGATTTCGACCTGGTGCCCAATCGCATTCGGGCCGAGGGAAACGTTCAGCTCTTCCGTGAAGGTGAACTCTTCACCGGGCCGAAGCTCGACCTCAAGCTCTCGACCATGCAGGGCCGCTTTGATGATGTGACCTACGAGATCTCGGCCATCAATGGCCGTGGCCAGGCCAAGGCAGCCGAATTCCTGCAGCCCAAGGCCACCCGCCTGATCGATGCCCTCTACACCACCTGCCCGAAGGATCGTCCCGCCTGGACGGTGCAGGCGCGCACCATGCTGGTGGACCAAATTCGTGAAGTGGCCGACGCCGAAGGGGCCGTGCTCACCTGGGGGGGTGTGCCCTTGGTCAACATGGGCGACATCTCCTTTGCCATTTCCGACCGTCGACGCACAGGGCTCCTACCGGCCTCTTACTCGTATTCGTCGCGCCTGGGCCTGGAGCTCACGGTGCCTTTTTATTGGAACATCGCTCCGAACCGTGACATGACCCTCTATCCCAAGCTGGTGCCGCGGCGCGGTGTGCAGCTGGGCGCAGAGTTCCGGTACTTGAGTGACCGCCACCTTGGCGTGGTGGGTGTGGAGTCGCTGCCGCACGATCGCGTGGCGGGACGGTCTCGGTCGTTGGGAAGTCTGGTGCACACCACCCGTTTGGCCCCGAACCTCTCCATGGGCCTGAACATCACTCGGGTGTCGGACGACGACTACTTTGCAGACTTTGGGGGCTCCTTGCTGGCCGCCTCGCAGCGAACACTGCCGGCGACCTTGTCGCTCACCAGCAATCAATATGGCTGGGCGGTGACCGCGGCCGCCCAGGAATATCAGCTGCTGCAGGATGCTGCCGCTCCCGTGCTGGCACCGTACTCGTGGATGCCCAAGGTGGGGGCCAGCCGAACCGAACGGGCCATCCAATTGGGCGGCAGTGCAGGCCCGCTGATCGACTGGAGCAGTTACGCGGAGGCCGCCGCCTTCCGGCACCCCACCCTGGCTGAGGGCAACCGATTTGTGCTCACCGGCGCCGTGAGTTCGCCCATGATGCTGTCCTTCCTGGATGTCACGCCGAAGATCGGCCTGCATGCCACGCACTACAGCCAAGGCAACCAGGGCAGTGCAAGCCGCACCCTTGACAAGTACCGGGTGTCGTCGAGTTCGCTCGGTGCCTACGCGAACAACGTTGGTGACACGGGTCGTCAGACCGAGTCCTATTCCCGGGTGCTGCCCACGGCGAGCCTCACCACCAAGATGACCCTCGAGCGCGACACCTCCTGGGGTGAGGCCCCTCTGCTGCAGACCCTCGAGCCCACGCTGTTTTATGCCTACACGCCTTATCGCGATCAGAGTCGATATCCGGTGTTCGACTCGGGCAGTGTGGGGGTGAACCTCTCGCAACTGCTCTCGGAGATGTCTTTCACCGGCCATGACCGAATCTCTGATCAGAACCAGGTGACCGCAGCCCTGACCACCCGGTACCTGGGCCAGTCCTCGGGCGAGGAACTCTTTCGGGCCACCCTGGCGCAGACTCACTACCTGAGTGCTCAGCGGGTCACGCTGCCGGGCGGTTCGCCGCGAACTGACAAGGAATCTGACATTTTTCTGGAGTCGGCCGCTCGGCTCACACGGTCGTGGCGAATGGATGTCCTGGGACAGTACACGCGCAAGCTTCGGCGCTGGCAGGGGGCATCGGCCAGCACGGTCTACGAGCCCAAGCTGGGCCAGTCGGTCAGCCTGTCCTACCGATTTACGCGCAACTCCATCAACACGGTCGACCTTGCCTTCCAGACCCCCATTGTTCGCAACTGGTATGCCGTGGGCCGCTACAACCACTCGATCCAGAAGCGGCAGACCACCGACAGCACCCAACAACCAGGCCTGATTGAGGCCCTGGCCGGGGTGGAATACGATGGGGGCTGTTGGGTGGCTCGGGCTGTGGTGCAGCGTTACGTGACGGGTGCAGACCGCCGAGACAATCGAATCTTTTTCCAAATTGAACTCAATGGCATTGCCAGGGTTGGAACGGACCCGCTGTCGGCCTTGAAGCAGAGCATTCCCAATTACCGGATGATCAATCAACTCACCCCGTTGCCGGCCAAGTTCGACAACTTCCGATAGACAGAGAAGAGGCGCTCGATGCACAACAGGCTTGGACCCCAATGGATGGCTGCAGTGAGTCTGCTGCTGTGGGCTGGCGCCGCACTGGCCCAGCCGACTGCCCGACAACCCGTCTTGCTCGAGCGGGTTGCAGCGGTCGTGAACAACGAGATCATTCTGGAGTCGGAGGTGCAGCGACGACTTGCCCAGGCCCGGCAGGCCATTGCCAAGGCCAAGCAGCCTGCACCACCAGAGGACCGTTTGCGCGAGCAGGTGCTCGACCGCATGGTCAACGACTTGGCCCTGCTTCAGCGGGCCACGCAGGTGGGGCTGTCGGTGGATGACAACACGCTCAACCGAGCCATTGCTCGAATTGCTGAGCAGAATGGCATGTCTGTTCAAGGCCTCTCGGCCCAGTTGCAGTCTGAGGGAATTGCCTTCGAGCGTTTTCGACAAGACATTCGTGAGGAGATCCTGCTCACCCGACTGCGTGAGCGCGAGGTCGACAACCGCCTCACGGTCTCCGAGGCCGAGATCGACGCCTTCTTGGCGGCCCAGGGTGCCAGCCTGAGCCGTTCCGAAGAATGGCGGGTCTCGCAGATCCTGTTGGATTCCGAGGCCAAGGCCAGGGCGGCGGCCCAGCGGTTGCAGGCTGGAGAGGACTTTGCCGCAGTGGCTCGTGAACTGTCACTCTCTCCCGATGCCACCAACGGCGGCGACCTGGGCTGGCGGGGGGCCGAGCGACTGCCCACCATTTTCTTGAAGGCGGTGGAGAAGTTGCAGCCCGGCCAGGTGACGCCCCCCTTTCAGAGCCCTGGTGGCTTTCACATCCTGCGGCTGGAGGACCGTCGCAGCAGCATTCGAAGCCAGGTGGTGGATGTCTTTCGTGCGCGCCACATCTTGATTCGTGTGGACGCCCAAACATCTGAGCAGACGGCCATTCGGCGGCTACAGGAGCTACGCCGTCGTCTGAGCCTGGGGGAGGCCTTCGAGCAACTGGCCAAAGACTTTTCCCAGGACCCTGGCTCGGCCGCCAAGGGTGGGCAGCTCGACTGGGCCTACCCGGGCGACCTCGTGCCGGAATTTGAGAGGGCCGCGCTGGGCCTGGCCCGAGGGCAGGTGAGCGAGCCTGTTCGAACCGTGTTTGGCTTTCACCTGATCGAAGTGCTCGATCGCAAGCAGGAGCCCCTTACCGAGGATCGCCTGCGCCTGATCGCACGTCTGTCGCTGCGTGATCGCAAGCTGGCCGACGCCGTGGATGATTGGACCCGAGAGATTCGGGCCAACAGCTATGTCGAGATCAAGCGCGACGACAGCTGACACGAAGGCCGGCGCCAAGAAGCGATTTGGCCAAAACTTTCTTCAAGACCGTCATGTGGTGGCCCGCATTCTGGAGGCGGTTCGCCCGCAGCCGGGCGATCGGCTCGTTGAGATTGGACCGGGCCGCGGCGCACTGACCTCGGGCCTGGTCTCGGGGGCTGGCAGCATCACGGCCATTGAGATCGACCGCGACCTCATCCCAATGCTGCAGGCGCGATTTGGAGAGGGCCTCTCGCTGATCGAGCAGGATGTCCTCACGGTGGACTTCGCTGCCTTGGCGGCACAGTTGGGTGGGCCGCTACGAATCGTCGGCAACCTGCCATACAACATCTCGAGCCCCATTCTCTTCATGCTGCTGCCACTGGCCCACTGTGTGCTGGACCAGGCCTTCATGCTCCAGCAGGAGGTGGTCGAGCGCATGGTGGCCCTGCATGGCTCCAAGCGCTATGGCCGGCTGTCGGTGATGCTGCAGGCCCGCTACGAGATGACCACGCTCATGCATGTGCCTCCCACGGCCTTTTCGCCTGCACCGGCGGTCGAGTCTGCCGTGGTGCTCATGTGGCCACTGTCCCCGGAGCAGGTCCTCGTCAAGGACTGGGCCGTCTATGAGGCCCTGGTGGCCGCAGCCTTCTCCACCCGACGCAAGATGATTCGCAACACCTTGTCGGGCTACCTAGATCGCCTGGACCTGGAGGTCGCAGGGGTGCGGCCCACGCAGCGACCCGAGGAGGTGTCGGTGGCCTCGTTCGTGGCGCTGGCCAATCAACTGGTGAACTAAGCCGGCCCCATGGCGGGCGGCTCGAGTGGGGCGCGCCGGATGAGGGCCTTGCCTTCTTCAAAGCCGGGCAGAATTTGACCGACCTCGGCCCAGAAGCCGGGGCTGTGGTCCATGGTGCGCAGGTGGGCCAGTTCATGGGCCACCACATAGTCGATCACCGCCAGGCTAAAGCGAATGAGTCGCCAGTTCAGGCGAATGTGGCCGTCGACCGTGCAACTCCCCCAACGGGTCTTGGCATGGGAGAGTGAGAAGCGACTGAAATGGCAGCCGGCCCGCTCGGCCAGCGTTTCCAGGCGCTCCTGCAGAATGGCCTTGGCCTGCTGCTGCATCCAGCTGTGGGTGGTGTCCTTGAGCTGCTCGGGTGTGGCACTGGCCGACAAGGGCAGCAGAATCTCTGCACGCTCGGCCGACCATGTCACGGCGCCAATCTCGGGCAGCAGGCGCAGTGTGCAGGCCTGCCCGAGGAACTGAACCTGGGCGCCATCGCACCATTGTTCAGCAGGCTCCAAGCGATGCTGCTCCGCATGCCGCCATTCCAGCAGCCGGGCCTTGACCCAGCGGTGTTTGCTCTGAAGGATGGTCTCGATCTCAGCCAGTGTGACCCACCGCGGGGCTCGCACACGGATGGTGCCGGCCTCGAAGACCATGCCCACCGTCTTGCGCTTGGAGCGCGTGAGGCTCCAGGTCAGCTGCTCGCCTTGGATGTCAATGGAGTGCATCAGACTGCTCGTCGATCCAGGCCTGGACGGTCTGCATGACCGCCTCGGGGGTTTGGCCGTCGGTGGGGATGGGCGGGCCCACACGCACGGTGATGCAACCGGGCCGCTTGATCCAGGCGTTGCGAGGCCAGACGGTGCCTGCATTGAGGGCGATGGGCAGGATGGGAAGGCCGAGGCTGCAGGCCAGCCGCGCAGCACCGGTTTTGTACTTCACCCGTTGACCGGGCCGGGTGCGGGTGCCCTCTGGAAAGAAGGTGATCCAGAACCCTTGGTCGAGCCGATGGGATGCCTGCGACTGAATTTGCTCAAAGGCTTGGCGGCCTTGTGCTCGGTCGACATGAATCATCGGCAGCAGTGCAATGCTCCACCCGAAAAATGGAATCTTCAAGAGCTCCTTTTTGAAGACAAAGCAGAGTGGCACCGGCATGTGGCTGGGCAGGAAGAGGGTCTCCCAGGCCGACTGGTGCTTGGAGCAGACGATCATGGGCTGTCCACGCGCGGCCTCAAGGTGTTCTTGGCCCTCGAGCCGCCATTGAATGCCGAGCAGCCAGCGTGCAGCCCAGATCACCATGCCCGGCCACCGCATGGCCAGACGGTAGCGTGCGTGATCGGATAGAAAAGGCGCCAGCAGGAGAAAGAGGCTGCCCCAGACGAGCAAGCTCGCCGCTTGAAAGAGGCCGAAGACGACCGACCGCAGAAGCCTCATGGGCCAGGCAGGGCAGGCGCTTGGTGGAGCAGGTGCGACACCGCGTGGGCGAGGTCTTTGAAGACTTGGGTGCCTGGGGGCAGCGCCTTTGCGCCGCTTCGGTGGGCCGAGAGGGTGCCCTCCCCCTTTCCGGTGAGCACGAGCATGGGTCGCGCGCCGACGGCAACTGCGGCGGCCAGGTCGCGATGCGAGTCGCCGATGAGGGGCACGCCTGCGAGGGACTGATTGAGCCGTGCGGCGATGTCCTCGAGCAGACCCGTGGCGGGCTTTCGACAACGACAGCCCGCGTCCGGCCCGTGCGGGCAGAAGAAAATGCCGTCGACCTGGCTGCCCATCTCGGAGAGGCCTTCCCGCATTTTCTGGTGAATTCGGTGAAGCATGGAGAGGTCGAAGAGGCCACGGGCCAGGCCTGATTGATTGGTGGCCACGAAAATGCGCCAGCCCTCATGGTGGAGCTGCGTGATGGCCTCCAGGCTGCCGGGGATGGGCTGCCATTCGTCGGGGCTCTTGATGTGGTCGTCGGAGTCCTGGTTGATGACGCCGTCGCGGTCCAGGATGACCAGGGGTGGGGTCGACGCGGCCTGGCGTTCCGTCATGCGGCCAGCCGTGAAAGGTCTGCCACCTGGTTCATGGCCCGATGCAAGGCCGAGAGCAAGGCCAGTCGGTTCTCGCGCACAGCGGGGTCTTCGGCATTGACCATGACCTTGTCGAAGAAATCGTCCACGGGCTGCTTGAGAACCGCCAGGCCCTCCAGGGCATCGGCATAACGACCTGCAAGGGTATGGGCTGCAGCGGCGGGCCCGGTCTGTGCCAGCGCCTTGGCCAGTTGCTGCTCGGCGGGCTCGATCAGGCGGCCCTCCTCGAGTGCACGGAGGGCCGCAGGTGCCTTCTTCAGAATATTGCCAATGCGTTTGTTGGCTGCGGCAAGCGCCGGCGCAGCGGGGCTCTTCATGAACCGCGCCAGCGCCTCGAGCCGGGGGCACCACTGGTCGAGCTGGTTGGGGCATTCGGCGAGCACCGCCTCGATGGCGGCCGCATCAAAGCCCTGGTCACGCAGGTAGCCACGGGCTCGATCTGTAATGAAGGCTGCAATGTCAGCGAGTGTCTCGGCGGGTGGCGCGGCCCCTCCAAAGGCTGCTGCTGTGTCTTGGAGCAGCTGTGACAGCGAGGCGGGCACACGGGCTTCCACGAGAATGCGCACCACGCCAAGGGCTGCCCGCCGAAGGGCGAAGGGGTCTTTCTCTCCGGTGGGCAGCAGGCCAATGCCCCAGATGCCCACGATGGTCTCGAGCTTGTCGGCCAGGGCCACGGCCAGGCCCTCGGCGTTGCCGGGGAGGCTGTCGCCAGCAAACCGCGGGTGATAGTGGCCCTCGATGGCATCGGCGATGTTGTTGGGCTCGCCATCGTGCTGCGCGTAGTAGCGGCCAATCACACCCTGCAACTCGGGGAACTCGCCGACCATGTCGGTGAGGAGGTCTGCCTTGGCGAGCGCCGCAGCCCTCTTGGCGGCCTGTGGCGAAGCCCCCACTGCTTCGGCCCATTGGCCCGCGAGTGTGGAGAGCCGTGCAACCCGCTCGGCCTGGCTGCCAATCTTGTTGTGATAGACCACTTGGGAGAGGCCGGCGAGCCGTTCCTCGAGTGGGCGCTTGCGGTCTTGGTCAAAGAAGAACTTCGCATCGGAGAGCCGTGCACGAAGCACCCGCTCGTTGCCCTGCCGAACCACAGAAGCGTCTTTGGAGGCCAGGTTCGAGACCAGCAAGAAGCGGTGCAGCAGCCGGCCATCGGGCCCCGTGCAGGCGAAGTACTTCTGATTCTGCTGCATGGTGAGAATGAGGCACTCCTGCGGCACCGCGAGAAAGGCTGTGTCGAACTCGGCCTGCAAGACCACGGGCCACTCGACCAGGCTGTTGACCTCATCGACGAGGGCATCCGGCATGATCACGGTGTCGCCTTTGGCGGCGGCCTTCAGGCCGTCCGTGAGCCGTTGACGGCGAGCCTCGAAGTTCGGCACCACATGCCCTTCGTCCTCGAGCAGGGCCTCGTAAGCGATGGCCGATGGAACGGACAACGGGCCATTGCAGTGAAACCGATGGCCCTCGGTCAGGCGGTCAGCCTGCAGTCCCAAGGCATGAACTGGAAGCACCGCATCGCCGTAAAGGGCCAACAGTCGGTGGGCCGGGCGCACGAAGCGAACCTCTTCCTGGGTCTGACCCGGCCGCGGGTAGCGCATGAGTTTGGGGATCGGCAGGGCGGCGATGGTGGCCTCTAGTGCCGACTGGGCGGCCTCGAGCAGCCGAGCCCCGGCCACCTGGGTGTCCACCCAGAGCACCTCTTGTTTGCCATCGTGTTCTCGCTGAAGGTCTGCAAGCGTGATGTTCTCGCCGAGCGTGAGCCCGAGCGATGCAAGTTTCTTCGTGAGCGGGGGCAGCGGCTGGCCTTGCGCATCCAGCCCAATGCTCACGGGCAGTAGCTTCTCGCGCCGCGCCTGTGTGAGGCCCTGGTCGAGCACCTGCGAGAGGAGCACCCCCAGGCGTCGGGGGCTTGCAAAGCCCCGCACGGTGCAGTCGGCGGACAAGAGCCCGGCCTTCATGAGCTGCTGGTGCATGCCCTGAGAGAAGGCGTCTCCGAGGGCGCGCAGGGCCTTGGGAGGAAGTTCCTCGGTGAAGAGTTCGACCAGCAGAGGCCGCATGTTGGACGTGGTGGGCATGATCAGGCGGCCTTGGCCGAGGGGGCCTCGCACATGGGAAATCCAAGCTGCTCTCGGGAGGTGACATAGGCCTGCGCAACCTGTCGCGAGAGGTTGCGAATGCGGGCGATGTACTGCGCCCGCTCGGTCACCGAGATGGCGCCGCGGGCATCGAGCAGGTTGAAGCTGTGGGCGGCCTTGAGGATTTGTTCATAGGCTGGCAAGGGCAGGCCCTCCTCGAGCAGGCGCGCGGCATCGGCCTCGTGCTCGCCGAACCGGCCGAGCAGCACGGCTGCATTGCTGGCCTCGAAGTTGTAGCGCGACTGCTCCACCTCGTTCTGGTGGTAGACATCGCCGTAGCTGATGCGTCGGTCCCGACCCTCTTGTTGCCATTGGGTCCAGGTGAGGTCGTAGACATTCTCGACACCCTGCAGGTACATGGCCAGGCGCTCCAGCCCGTAGGTGATCTCACCGGTGATGGGGCTGCAGTCGATGCCACCAACCTGCTGGAAGTAGGTGAACTGCGTGACCTCCATGCCATTGAGCCAGACCTCCCAGCCCAGGCCCCAGGCGCCCAGCGTGGGGTTTTCCCAGTCGTCCTCCACAAAGCGAATGTCGTGGGTGTTGGGGTCGATGCCGAGCGCGCGCAGCGAGTCGAGATAGAGATCGAGGATGTTTGCCGGAGACGGCTTGAGCACGACTTGAAACTGGTAGTAATGCTGCAGGCGGTTGGGGTTCTCGCCGTAGCGGCCATCCTTGGGACGACGCGATGGCTGCACATAGGCCGCACGCCAGGGCTCGGGCCCCAGCGCCCTTAAGAACGTGGCGGTGTGGGAGGTGCCTGCACCCACCTCGAGGTCGATGGGCTGGAGCAGGGCGCAGCCCTGCTTGGCCCAGTAGGCCTGCAGGGTCAGGATGACATCTTGAAAGGTCTTCATGGCCGCATTTTAGCGGGGCTTCTCACCCGCAAGCCCAAAAGCAAAAGGGCTGCAGCCAGCAGCACCACAGGCAGGTTCCCGACCCGGCTGTAGGGCGTCTGGCCGGTCATGCCCTGCACGCGGGCCACCAGCACGCCCGGGGCCATGGGTGGCAAGGCCTCCTGCACCCGACCGCGATGATCGATGGCGGCCGTCATGCCTGTGTTGGTGGCTCGGATGCTGGGCCGCCCGGTCTCGAGGCTTCGCATGCGCGCAATGGCAAGGTGCTGCGGCAGGGCGTTGGTGTTGCCGAACCAGGCCAGGTTGCTCATGTTGAGCAGGATGGTGGGCTGGCGCTCGGCTGGAATGCGCGGATCAAGCGGCCCGATGATCTCCTCGCCAAAGAGGTCTTCAAAGCAGATGTTCACGCCGATGCGTTGGCCTTCCACCGGCATGGGGGCCTGAACTGGCAGTCCGCGTGTGAAGTCGCCCAGGGGCATCTTCATGAGGTCGACAAACCATCGGAAGCCCCAGGGAATGAACTCACCGAAGGGCACCAGGTGGGCCTTGTCGTAGCGCGCCTCAAAGCCATCGAGTCGAAGGCCCGCGCCGGGATACAGGCCAATCGCACTGTTGCGCCAGCCGTCGGGGTCCTGCAGCGGAAGCCCGAGGATGATCACGCTGCCACTGGAGACCGAGATGTCTCGGAGTCGAAGCCGGGTCTCGGCCGAGAGGGCGGACCAGGGCCGAATGAAGGCCGTCTCGGGCAGCACCACCAGCGCGCTGCCGGTGCGGCTGGCCTCCAGGGCCATCTGCAACTGCGCAGCCTCGAGCTGCGCCGAGTGGGCTGGGTCGAACTTCATTTGCTGGGGCACGGCCGACTGCACCAGGGCCACCTGAATGGGCTGGCCCTCGGGCTTGGTGTGGGCCAGGGTGCCCAGGTAGACCCCCAGCAGGTGCAGGCCTGCCACCCCGATGAGGCCCAGTGCGCGCCACTGGGCAATCCAGGCGGCGCACAGGGCGGTGACCAACACCACCGCATAGACGCCTCCCAGGGCTGCGTAGCCCGAGAGCGGGCTGTCGATCTGCTGGTAGCCCCAGTTGAGCCACGGAAAGCCGGTGAAGAGTTCGCCGCGCAGCCACTCGAGCAGGGTGATGAGGCCTGCGATGGACAAGGGTGAGAGGCGGTGCCTTCGAATGAGCCAGCCGGCCAAAAG
>CAZPRT010000011.1:0-7212 GCA_964589205.1 uncultured Bordetella sp.
GGTGATGGTCTCCACCCTGACCGAGCAGGGCGCAGAGGCGACCTTGCCAGACAGGCTCAGTGGAAGGGCCACGCCCATGGTGAACCGGGTCTCGCCGACCTTGGCGGCATGCAGGCGCAGTGAAATGAGTTGTTCGCTGCCATCGGGCAGGGTGAGGCTCACTTGGCGGGTGACCTCCACGGGCTTGCCTGGGAGCGTGACCGACCAGCGACCTTCAGGGTCTCGCACCATGCGCCAGTCGTGGACGGGCGAGCAGCCGGTGAGCCAGAGCACGCCCGCCAGCAGGAGCGGCCATCCGAGCCGAGAGACAATGGACATCTGCACCTGCATTTGTGTCACCCCCAAGAGCGAAGGAGTGTAGCCCAGTGATCCGTTTCATGAGCAAGGCCGCGGCATCGTTTGTGATGACCGAGGAGGTGGCCCAGCAGGTCTTCAAGGCGCTGGGTGAGGACGGCCACGTGCCGGGGATCTGGGTGGTCGATCGCCTGCCGGAGGTGATTGCGGCAGCGCAGTCCGCGAAGGCGCAGGCCAAGCAGCAGGATGCCCAGACCGAGGCGCAGTTGGAGGCGAACTTCGAGGCACTGCGGGCCAGTGGTGCCATGCCCGATGCGTCCCTTGGTGCTCGGCCCGTGGGGCTGTCTCGCCGACTCGTGCCGGTCTTGGAGATGCTCGAGCGGGCGCGCGCCGCGGGTGAGCCGGTGGTCTGGGAGCGGAACTAGCCCAGCACGGTGGCCAGGCGAGACCGGGCGTCTCGATCGGAGACCTGGGCGCGCTCGGCATAGTCGGCCAACTGGTCTTCGCCGATGGGCCCCAGATTGAAGTACTGGGACTCCGGTCTCCAGAAGTAAAAACCACTGACGGCCGAGGCCGGCAGCATGGCCAGGTTCTCGGTCAGTGACATCTGGATGTCTTTTGCCTGTAGGACGTCGAAGAGTGCAGCCTTCACGCTGTGGTCCGGGCACGCGGGGTATCCCGGGGCCGGCCGAATGCCTTGGTAGCGCTCGGCGATCAGGTCTTCATTGGAGAGGCCTTCATCCGGCTGGTAGGCCCAGAACTCGGTGCGCACCCGTTGGTGCAGGCGCTCTGCGAAGGCCTCGGCGAGTCGGTCGGCCAGGGCCTTGACCAGAATGGCGTTGTAGTCGTCGCCCTTGGCCTCATAGTCGGCTGCCAGGGCATCCGCACCATGCACCCCCACGGCAAAGCAGCCGAGGTAGTCCGGCACCCGGGCCTCGGTGGGGGCCACATAGTCGGCCAGGCATTTGTTGTACTCGCCGCTGGGCTTCTCGGTTTGCTGCCGCAGCCCGTGCCAGGTCAGCACCGGGGTGGCGAGGGATTCGTCGGCGTAGATGGTGATGTCTTCAGGGCCCGTGCGCCGTGCAGGCAGCAGCGCCAGGACACCATTGGCCGTGAGCCGGCGGCCATCGATGAGTTTGGCCAGCATGGCCTTGCCATCGGCATAGACCTGACGGGCCTGCTCGCCCACGATCTCGTCATCGAGGATGGCGGGGTAAGGGCCGGCGAGGTCCCAGGTCTGGAAGAAGGGTGTCCAGTCGATGGTGGCCACGAGCTCTTCGAGCGGATACGACTTCAGCACGCGCCGGCCCATGGCCTTGGGCACAGGGGCGGCCGTCAATTCGATGCTGGGCGCATGGGCGCGGGCCTGGTCGAGCGTGAGCATCTTGGCGGCGGCCTTGGCGGCATGGCGCTCGCGCAGCTTGGCGTAGTCACGGATCACCTCACCCAAATAGGCACCCTTCTGGGCCGCATCGCTCGTGAGCGCCTGCGCCACGGGCACTGACCGTGAGGCATCGGGCACCCAGATCACGGGGCCCGAGTAGTGCGGGGCAATCTTCACGGCGGTGTGGATGCGCGATGTGGTGGCCCCACCGATCAGCAATGGAATCTGTTTGCAGCGGCACCAGTCGTCTCGCTCCATCTCGCGGGCCACATGAGACATCTCTTCGAGCGAGGGCGTGATGAGGCCCGACAGGCCGATGAGGTCTGCATTGTGTTCCTTGGCGGCCTGAAGAATTTGCTGGGCGGGCACCATGACCCCGAGGTTGACGATCTCGAAGTTGTTGCACTGGAGCACCACCGACACGATGTTCTTGCCAATGTCGTGCACATCGCCTTTGACGGTGGCAAGAATCATCTTGCCCTTGGCCTGCGCGGTGCCGCTGGCAGCCTGTTCGGCCTCAATGAAGGGCACGAGGTGGGCCACGGCCGCCTTCATGACCCGGGCCGACTTCACCACCTGGGGCAGGAACATCTTGCCCTCGGCAAAGAGATCGCCCACCACATTCATGCCGCCCATGAGAGGCCCTTCAATGACCTCAATGGGCCGGCCACCGCGGGCTTCCACGGCCGCTCGAACGGCCTCGGTGTCTTCCACAATGAATTCTGTGAGGCCATGCACCAGGGCATGCTCGAGCCGTTTTTCGACGGGCAGCTCCCGCCAGGCCAGCTTCTCTTCGTCGCGTTTGGCGCCGCCCTTGAGCTGCTCGGCAAACTGAATCATGCGCTCGGTGGCATCGGGCCGGCGGGCCAGCACGATGTCCTCCACGTGCTCGCGCAGCTCCGGGGACAGGTCCTCGTAGACGCCGAGCTGGCCTGCGTTCACGATCCCCATGGTCATGCCCGCACGCACGGCGTGGTACAGAAAGACGGTGTGGATGGCCTCGCGTGCAGGGTCGTTTCCGCGGAACGAGAAGCTCACATTGGAGACGCCACCCGAGACCTTGGCATGGGGCAGGTGCTCCCGAATCCACCGAGTGGCCTCGATGAAGTCGATGGCATAGCGGTCGTGTTCTTCGATGCCTGTGGCGATCGCAAAAATGTTTGGGTCGAAGATGATGTCTTCGGGGGGGAAGCCCACCGTGTCGGTGAGCAGGCTGTAGGCCCGCGAGCAGATGGCCTGTCGGCGGGCCAGGGTGTCGGCCTGACCTTGTTCGTCGAAGGCCATGACAATCACCGCAGCACCGTATTTGCGGCACAGCCGGGCCTGCCGAACGAACTCGGCCTCGCCCTCTTTCATGGAAATGGAGTTGACGATGGCCTTGCCCTGAACGCATTTCAGGCCGGCCTCAATGACGCTCCACTTCGAGGAGTCGATCATCACGGGCACGCGGGAGATGTCGGGCTCCGAGGCGATGAGGTTCAGGAAGCGTGTCATGGCGGCCTGGGAGTCGAGCATGGCCTCGTCCATGTTCACGTCGATCACCTGCGCGCCGTTCTCCACCTGCTGCCGGGCCACGTCCACGGCCTTCTCAAAATCACCCGAGAGGATCAGGCGGGCGAACTGCTTGGAGCCAGTGACATTGGTGCGTTCGCCCACGTTCACGAAGAACGAGGTCTCGTCGATGTTGCAGGGCTCCAGGCCTGAGAGCCGCAGCTTCGGGGCGACTTGGGGCACCGTGCGCGGCGTATAGGCCGACACGGCCTTCGCAATGGCCGCAATGTGTTCGGGCGTGGTGCCGCAGCAGCCCCCCACCACGTTCACCCATCCTGCATCGGCGAACTCCTTGAGGAAGCCCGAGGTGATGGGCGGTGTTTCATCAAAGCCCGTGGGCGCCATGGGATTGGGCAGTCCGGCATTCGGATAGATGCAGATGGGCACATCGGCGAGCTTGGAGAGCTCTTCCACATAGGGCCGCATGAGGGCGGCCCCGAGTGCACAGTTCAGGCCAATGGTGATGGGCCGCGCATGACGCACGCTGTTCCAGAAGGCCTCCACGGTCTGGCCCGAGAGGATGCGGCCGGAGGCGTCTGTCACGGTGCCAGAGATCATCACGGGGATGCGCTCGCCGCGGGCCTCAAAGAGGCTCTCGATGGCAAAGATGGCGGCCTTGGCGTTGAGGGTGTCGAAGATGGTCTCGATGAGCAACAGATCCACGCCGGCCTCGATGAGTGCCTGGGCCTGCTCACCATAGGAGGCGGCAAGCTCATCAAAGCTCGTGTTGCGCGCGCCCGGGTCGTTGACATCGGGCGAGATGGAGGCGGTGCGGGGCGTGGGCCCCAGGGCCCCGGCCACAAAGCGGGGATGGTCCGGCGTGCTGAATCGGTCGCGGGCGCGACAGGCGAGCTCGGCCGAGGCGAGGTTCATCTGGCGGGCCAGGCCCTCGAGGTGGTAGTCGGCCTGGGCCACCTGGGTGGCGCCAAAGGTGTTGGTCTCGATGATGTCGGCCCCGGCCGCAAGGTAGGCCTCATGGATGCCCTGAATGATCTGGGGCTGGGTGAGGCTCAGCAGCTCATTGTTGCCCTTGACATCGATGCCGGCGGCGGTGGCAGAAGCCAGGGCCTGTGCGGCGTCTCCCGTGAGGGTCACGGCGGCATGGCCTTCGAGCCCCCGATAAGCCTCCTCGCTCAGGTGATGCTGCTGGATCATGGTGCCCATGGCGCCATCGATGATGAGAATGCGCTGTGCGAGCGCAGCCCTCAGCCGCGCAAAGGCGGCCGACTCCTGAAGCACGGGTGCGGACGGGGTGTGATCGGCGGGGGTCAAGCCCGCGATTATAGGCGCTCCAGCCAGTGCGAGAGCCCGTCTGCATTGAGTCGCATGTCGAGAGCCAACACCTCGCCAAGGGATTTCTCATCGAGGGTGACGCCCATGGCGCGGGCCTGGCCTTGGATGAGCTGGTGGAGGTCGGCCTCAATCGCCTTGGCGCGACCCTCGCCGTGGTCTCGTCGGGCCATGGCGATCTCCACATATTGGTCGACCTGTTTGAGCAGCTGCGCGCCCGCGGCCTGGACATCCCTCACCTGCGAGTAGTGGGTGAGGTAGACGGCGGGTGGCTTTGCGGCCATGACCCTTGAGATGGAGGCCTTCAATGGCTCTGGCTCAAACTGGGTGGGCGGACAGGTCACAAAAATAAAGGAGCCATTCGGGGTGTCAAGCTCGCGGTAAGAGATGCCAAAGGTGTCTCCGGTGAAGATGCCGCCCGTCTGTGTGTCCTGGATGAACACGTGGTGGCGGGCGTGGCCTGGGGCATCCCAGAAGACCAGCTCTCGGCCGGCCAACGAAATGCGGGCCCCTTCGGGGGTGGTGATGATGCGGTCTTCGGCCACTGGCGAGAGGGGTCCGTACTCGCGAAGGGCCATGTCCTCTCCATAGACTGCACAGACGGCTGACCAGAGTTGGCTTGGGTCGAGCATGTGGCGCAGGCCACGCGGGTGCACGGTGAGCTTGGCCTGTGGGCAGGCCGCCATGAGGGCCCCGGCACCGCCTGCGTGGTCGAGGTGAACATGGGTGAGCACGATGAAATCCACGCAGTCAGGCGAGAGCCCCAGCGTGTTCAGGGCGGCCAGGGTGCGGGGCACCGAGCGCTCGGTGGACGTGTCGATGATGGCCACACGCCCTTTTTCGACGAGCAGGTGCACGGCATCGAGTTCGTCCCGCAGGTAGCCTGAGTCGACGGCATAGATGCCATGGCCAAAGTCGCGCAGGCCGGTGGCCCGCAATGGGTAGTCGTCATGGTGATGAATGCGCATGTGAAAACGCCCTTTTAAGAAGAATGGGTTTCAGAGAGGATGGCCTCGGCCGCGCGTGCGGCAATGAGCATGACCGGTGTGTTGGTGTTGCCGGAGGTGATCAGTGGCATGGCCGAGGCATCCACCACCCGAAGGCCTGCCACGCCGCGCAGTCGGCAGTCGGAGTCGAGCACCGTGCGCGGGTTGTCCGCATGACCCTGGCCGTTGATGCGCCCCATGCTGCAGGTGCCCACCGGATGAAAGATGGTGGTGCCGAGTTCACGGGCTGCCTGTGCGAGCTGCGCCTCGGTGTTGTGCTGCGGGCCTGGAAGGAATTCCTCTGGCGCATGGGCGGCCAGTGCGGGCGAGGCCATGATGGCCCGAGTCTGCTCGAGGCCGCGGATGCTGGCCTGCAGGTCCTCCTCGGTGGAGAGGTAGCGGCAGTCGATCTTGGGCGCAGCCAGTGGGTCGGGCCGCGTGATGGCCACCACCCCGCGCGAGCTCGGCCGCAGGTAACAGACCGAGGGCGTGATGGCATCAAAGGGATGCAGGGGCTGGCCAAAGGCCGGCAGCGACAACGGCTGCACATGCCACTCGAGGTCTGCGCTCTCCACACCCGGATGGCTCTTGCCGAAGGCGCCGAGTGTGGAGGGTGGCATGGTCATGGGCCCACGCCGAAACAACAGGTAGTCGAGGCCCATCTTTGCGCGCCCCCAGAGGCTGCGATATAGGCCGTTGACCGTGGTGGCATGGCGAACCTTGTAGACCGTTCGAATCTGCAGGTGGTCTTGCAGGTTCTCGCCCACCCCCGGGAGGTCGGCCACGATGGGGATCTGATGCGACCGCAGCAGCCCGGCTGGGCCAATGCCTGAGACCTGCAGCAACTGTGGCGAGCCAATGGCACCCGCCGAGAGAATGACTTCCTTGCGTGCCGCAACCGAGACCTTGTCGCCATTGCGCAGCACAGTGACCCCACAGGCACGTTGGCGCGCCCCGGTCCAGGCACCTGCGGAGGTTGGCGCCTGATCTAGGCCGCAGAACTGCAGGCCCAAGGCCTGGGCGTGGGTCCAGATGGTGAGGTTGGGCCGATGGGCGATGGGATGCAGGAAGGCATCGGCCATCGACCAGCGGCGTCCTCTGCGCTGGGTCACATGGAAATACGCGCTGCCAAAGTTGTCGCCGCGGTTGAACTCGGCAATGGCAGGGATGCCCTGCTCTTGGGCGGCACGCTGCCAGGCCTCCAGGATGGGCCAACGCACGCGTGGCGACTCCACCCGCATTTCCCCGCCCTGCCCGTGCCAGGCATTGGCGCCTTCGAAGTAATCCTCGAGCGACATGAGTGTGGCGAGGGTCTGGCCCGAGGTGGCCGTGCCCCAGGCCCATCGGTCATCACCCGTGGCCGCCTGCCAGCGGGCGTAATCACTTGCCTGTCCGCGCATGTAGATCATGGCGTTGATGGAGGAGCAACCTCCAATCACACGGCCACGGGCGTAGTGAATGCTGCGGCCGCCCAGGCCTGGGTCTGGTTCGGTCTTGAAGCACCAGTCGGTTCGCGGGTTGGCAATGGTGAAGAGATAGCCGACCGGCACCTTGATCCAGAACCAGTCGTCCGGCCCGCCTGCTTCGAGCAGGAGCACCCGGTGGGCCGGGTTGGCCGAGAGACGATTGGCCAGGAGGCAGCCCGCGCTGCCGGCGCCCACGATGACGTAGTCGAAGCTGGTCTGCTGCGCCGGGCCACTCATGCAG
>CAZPRT010000011.1:7312-24145 GCA_964589205.1 uncultured Bordetella sp.
GGCGCCCACGATGACGTAGTCGAAGCTGGTCTGCTGCGCCGGGCCACTCATGCAGCGCTCCTTGCGCTGGATGCAAACCGAATGGCCTCGGGATAGGGAAAGACATCATCGAGCAGGCCCTGCCGAATCCGACGTTGTTGCTCGGACCAGAAGGAGGCCTGCAGCAGGTCTGCGTGATGCCTCATGAATGCCGCCCGCAGCTTGGGCAGGCCGAGCAGAAAGCGACTGAATTCCTCAGGAAAGACGTCATTGGGGCCCACGGTATACCAGGGCTCACTGGCCATCTCGTCCTCGGGGGTTCGGGGCTCGGGAATGGTTCTGAAGTTGCACTCCGTGAGGTACTGAATCTCGTCGTAGTCGTAGAAGACCACACGCCCTTGGCGTGTGAGGCCGAAGTTCTTGTAGAGCATGTCGCCTGGAAAGATATTCGCGGCCACGAGCTGCCGGATGGCATCTCCGTATTCCTTGATGGCATGGTCGATCTGGGCATCGGTGGCCTGCTCGAGGTGCAGGTTGAGTGGCACCATGCGCCGCTCAATATAGACATGCTTGATGATGACGCGATCGTCCTGAAACTCGATCATGCTGGGCGCCTGCTCCAGAATTTCATCGATCAAGGCCTGGTCGAAACGCGCGCGGGGGAAGTCCACATTGGAATACTCCCAGGTGTCGGCCATGCGGCCCACCCGATCGTGAAGTTTCACGAGCTGGTACTTGGACATGATGTGCTCTCGGCTGACATCCTTTAAGCGTTTGTCCTTGATGATCTTGAACACGTATGGAAATGAGGGCAGGGTGAAGACCAGCATGACCAGGCCCTTGATGCCTTCGGCGAGTTGGAAGCGGTCGCTTGAGTGTTTGAGGTGGTGCAGCAGGTCTCTGTAGAACAGGGTCTTGCCCTGCTTCTGAAGGCCCAGCATGGTGTAGAGCTCACTCTTGGGCTTGTTGGGCATGATGCTGCCCAGGAACTGGACATAGGCCGAGGGCACCTCCATGTCCACCATGAAATAAGCCCGCGAGAACGAGAAGAGCAAGGAGATCTGTTCGCGGTCGAGCAGGATGGTGTCGATGCGCAGCAGGCCTTGGTCTGATCGCAGAATGGGCACCACAAAGCCAAAGGGCTCGCCATCGTTGATGATGCGACCAATCAGGTAGGCCCCCTTGTTGCGAAAGAAAAGCCCACGAAGCAGGTGAACCTGGAGATCAGAGGCGGCCTTGAATGGCCGGGGCATCTGCTGGCAGATGGCCGTCAGCACCAGACGAAGATCCCGATCGATGTTCTCCCAGGGGCTGGCCATGCCAATGTCCACCGCCATGTCCACGAGGGTCTGTCGGATGCCCCGGGCCCGCGGGTAATAGACCCGATAAGACGGCGGGTCGGAGTCGAGGTAGTCGGTGGCCACGGCCGGCCGCACAAAGAGGGTCTCGTTTCGGAAGTACTCGCGGTCGAGAAGTCGTGTGGTGACCGAGTTGAAGAAGGTCTCGGCCAGTTCAGGCTGCTTGTGATTGGTCAGCAGCATGATGGTGGCCTTCTTGACCTCGGGCCAGACACCCTTGGCCTGAAGCTCTTCCTCAAAGAGGGTCTCCAGGTGCTTGCAGGCCTCCTCGACCCGTTGGTCGTAGAAGGCAATCCGCTCACGTGCAAGCCGACGAATGGCCTGGTAGCTGCCCGATTCAAAACAGGTCTTGGCCTGCTGGGCGTTGTAACGAAACAGGCCGTAGTGCCGATCGAAGCCCTCCAAGAGGACACGGGCGATGGCCAGTGCAGACATGGGCTAGCCGTGCAGCGTGAAGCCCTGGGTCACACGAGAGCGGTCTCGAGCCACGCTAAAGAGCAGGCCCATGCCCACCCCGAGTGTGACCATGGCCGTGCCGCCGTAGGACAGGAAGGGCAGTGGCACGCCCACCACGGGCAGGATGCCGGTGACCATGCCCAGGTTCACAAAGGCATAGGTGAAGATGATGAGTGAGATGCTGGCTGCGAGCAGGCGCCCAAAGAGCGTGGGTGCACCAAGTGAGATCCACAGGCCTCGCAGCACCACACCCAGGTAAAGGGCCAGCAGGAGGGCGGCACCCAGAAAACCAAATTCCTCCGCAAAGCCGGAGAAGACAAAGTCGGTGGCCCGTTCGGGAATGAATTCCAACTGGGTCTGGGTGCCCTGCATCCAGCCCTTGCCAAAGATGCCGCCGGAGCCCACGGCAATCACCGACTGAATGATGTGAAAGCCTTTGCCGAGAGGGTCTCGCATGGGGTCGAGCAGGGTGCAGACACGCTGACGCTGGTACTCACGAAGGCCCGGCCAGTCCACCCCGGGGCCACAGGCGATGTCGCCAAAGGCCACCAGCAGAATGACCCCGCCCACGACCACCACGGCCGCCACCAGCAGGAGTCGCCAGGCAATGCCACTCAGGTAAAGGACGAAGAAGCCCGAGGCGCCCACCAGAATGGCTGTGCCGAGGTCCGGCTGCTTGAGAATGAGGGCCACTGGAACGACCAGCAGCAGCACTGGCAAGACCCAGTCGCGCCAGCCCTTGAGGCCCTCACGCTGGTGCACCAGGGAGGCGAGCATGAGCGGCATGGCGATCTTCATCAGCTCAGAGGGCTGGATTCGGGTGATGCCAATGTTGAGCCAACGGGTGGCCCCTTTGCTGGTCTCGCCCACGAACTCCACGGCCAGCAGCAGCACCACGCCCAGCACATACAGGGGCACGGCTGCCTTCTGAAACTGCATGGCCGGAATCTGGGCCAGCACCACCATGAGCGACATGGATAACAACAGGTTTCGAACATGGCCCATGAACCGCTCGGGCTCGTCATGGCTGGCGCTATAGACCGCAAAAAGGCTCACCACAAAAATGCCGACCATGGTCCAGAAGAGGGGCTGGTCGAGTCGATCGAATCGCTGCTTGAGCCAGAACGTGACGGCCCGCCAGCCCGTCTGGGCCTTGCGACGCTCGATGCTGTTCATGGCTGGGCCGCGCCTGGGTTGAGTGCCACGGCGGGCTGTCCGTTGGCCGGTGCGGGCTGCGACCGCGTGACCAGCAGGAAGTCGAGCACCTTTCGTGCAATGGGTGCGGCTGCGGCCGCACCAAATCCACCGTTTTCAACCACCACCGCCAGGGCCACCCTTGGGGCCTCTGCAGGGGCGAAGGCGACATAGAGGGAGTGGTCGCGCAGCCGTTCGGCCACGCGGCTCTCGATGTATTTTTCGTCTTGTTTCACGCTGAAGACCTGCGAGGTGCCTGTCTTGCCGGCCACCTGGTAGGGTGTTCCAGCCATGACCCGTGCCGAGGTGCCGGAGGCGTTCACCTCGACCATGGCTTCGGTCACAAATTCAATCCATTCGGGATCCAGCGCGAGGGTGGAGTCCACCACGGGGGTCATGGGCGTGTAGGAGCCGTCGTCGGCCTCGATGGCGCGCACCAAGCGTGGCTGCATGAGCTTGCCGCCATTGGCAATGGCGGCGGTGGCCCGGGCCAACTGCAGCATGGTGAAGGCGTTGTAGCCCTGGCCAATGCCAATCGAGGGTGTCTCACCCGTGAGCCAGGCCACGCCAAAACGCTTCATCTTCCACTCGCTCGAGGGCAGGATGCCGGCCACCTCGCCCTCCATGTCGATGCCCGTGCGTTGGCCAAACCCAAAGGGCGCGATGTACTTGTAGACGCCATCCACCCCCATGTCCATGGCGAGCTTGTAGTAGTAGGTGTCGCTCGAGACCACGATGGATTTCTTCAGGTCGACCCGGCCATGCCCCTCGGGCCGGGAGTCGCGGAACTTGTGGCTGCCGAGCATGAAGTAGCCCGGGTCTTGAATGGTGTCGGTGGGCTTTCGTTCCCCCGAGGCCAGCGCAGCCAGGGCCATGAAGGGCTTGTAGGTCGAGCCAGGTGGGTAAATGCCCCGTAGGGCCCGGTTGAGCATGGGCTTGTCGAGCGAGGCATTGAGGCTCTCCCAGAGCTCGGGGTCCACGCCATCGACGAAGGCGTTGGGGTCGAAGTTGGGCTTGGAGACAAAGGCAAGGATTTCTCCCGTGCTGGGCTCCATGGCAACCAAGGCACCCCTGCGATTGCCAAAGGCAGCCTCCACCAACTGCTGGAGGCCGAAGTCCACCGCCAGTTGAATGTTGCGACCCGGCACCGCGGGCTTGACGCCGAGCTCTCGGATGATGCGACCACTGGAGGCGATTTCAATCTGCAGAAAGCCGATGTCGCCCTTGAGAATTTTCTCGTAGCTCTTTTCGATGCCCAGCTTGCCGATGTGTGAGACGCCCGCGTACATGGCCGCCTCCTGCTCCCGCTCCAGCCGTTCTTGGTCGAAGCGAGAGACCCGGCCGATGTGGCCCAGCAGGTGGGATGACGACTCGCCGTAGGGGTAGCCGCGGATGGGCCGCCGCTCAATGCGCACGCCCGGGAGCTCCTCGATCCGAACGGCCACGCGGGCCACCTGCTCATCGGTGAGCTTGGTCTTAAACGCGATGGGATCGAACTTGCGCGCGTTGGCCAGGTCTCGCTTGAAGCGCCGAATGTCCGCTGGCGTGAGGTTGAGCAGGGGGGTGAGCTTTTCGATGAGTGGGTCGACATCGCCCTTGATGCCAGGCTCCAATTCCACGGAGAAGCCCGCATCATTTCGCGCCAACACCTCGCCATAGCGGTCGAGGATGAGCCCCCGGGGCGCCTGCATGGGCAGCAGGGCAATGCGATTGTTCTCGGCCTTGATGGCGTAATCCTGGTGCTGCCAGACCTGCAGGGTGGCAAAGCGGATGCCCAGCAGGCCGATGCAGATGGCCACCACAATGGCCGCAACGGTCACCCGTTTTCGAAAGTCAGAGGTGGACCGTGTTTCGGTGACCATGTCAGAGCGAGGTCTTTGGTGCCTTCACAGGCCGACGGCCCGGCCTGCGTTTGAGAATATTGAGCAGAACACGATGGGCGATCAGCCAGCCCAGGGTGTTGGCAATGGACTGCACGACCAGCCAGCCGGACAGCGGGGTGCCCTCTGCAAGCCAACGAATGAGTGCGCCAGCCAGCAGGCAGAGCATGAAGAGTCCGATGATGTGCATGGACTGCCCAGCCACCCCAAAGCCCATGAGCCGCCGGTGCAGCGACACGGCCCCGTAGGTGAGCAGCGAGTAGATCAGGGCATGCTCGCCCAAGAGCACACCGCTGTGGGCGTCCATGACGAGCCCCAGCACCCAGGCCAGCCCCAGGCCCATCTTGCGCGGTGCCTGGGCTGCCCAGAAGACCAACAAGGCGGCCACCGCGTCGGGCAGTGGCAGGTGTGGTGGCCAAGGCAGCAGGTTGAAGGCCACGGCCACCAGAAAGCTGTAGAGAATCAGTTGGAGCGATGGCTCTCGGGCCAGGGTCTCGCCGCGATTCATGGCTGATTGGCCTTGGGAGGGGCGGCCGCCGCAGGCTTGGCCGGCGGATTCGGCGGGGCTGCAGCGGGTGCAGGCTTGGTGGGTGGGGTCGCTGCTGGTGCAACGGCAGGGCTGCTCTCGAGCACCAGCACTTGCTGCTGCAGGGCTGCGGATGCAACAGGCTTGGCCAAAATGAGTGGGAAGGCCGACGCCTCGCGCTCCATCACGGAGATGATCACGCCCACGGGCAGCCCCGGCGGATACACGCCATCCAGGCCAGAGGTCTGCACGGTGTCGCCCACAGAGATGTCGGCCGCCAGGTTCACATGCCGCAATTCAAAGGAGTCTTCCCCAGGCACGCCCTGGGTCAGGGCCCGCACGCCCACCCGCGGCAGATAGACCGGCACTTGGAGCTGCTTGTCAGACAGCAGGCGAACCTCGGCACTCATGGGAAAGACGCGGCTCACTTGGCCGATCACGCCCTGGCTGCTCAGCACCGGCGAGCCCTTGGTGATGCCGTGTTCGAGCCCACGATTGATGACCACGAGGTCGTGCAGTGGGGAGGGCCGGGCAGAGCGAATCTCGGCCACGATGCTCGGGCGACCCAGGGGCTTTGCGAGGCCCATGAGCGTTCGCAGGTTGTCGTTTTCTGCCCGCAATTGCTCCATGGCCAGCAGGGTTTGTGCCTGCTCAATTTCCTTTTGCTCCATCTGACCCACGCGCTCGCGCAGGCTGCGGATGCTGGTCATGTGCTCGACCGATGAGATGGCGGCGTCCCGCGGAAGCATGAGGAGCTCGCTGATGGGATAGAGCACAGCATTGATGCCTTGGCGCAGCGGCTGGGCAAAGCCCAACTGAAAATCGAGCTGCATGAGTGCGGCGGCGGCCGCCACCGCGACGATGAGTCGGATGCGGGCCGACAGGCCCTGATGAAAGAGTGGCGGCGGTGTCTGAGAGAGGGCCAAGATCCGGTGGTGGCGGGGTCTACTCGGTGGAGAGAACAGCACTCAGTTCATCGATTCGCTCGATGGCTTCACCGCAGCCACGCACCACGCAGGCCAGCGGATCCTCGGCCACGTAGACGGGCAGGCCGGTTTCCTCGGCAAAGAGTCGGTCGAGGTCGTGGAGCAAGGCACCACCGCCGGTGATGACGATGCCGCGCTCGGCAATGTCGGCCGCCAACTCGGGCGGCGTATTTTCCAGGGCATTCTTGATGGCCACCACGATCTGGCTGATGGGGTCGGTCAGGGCCTCGAGAATCTCGTTGCTCGAGACCATGAAGCTGCGGGGAATGCCTTCGCTGAGGTTGCGGCCACGCACTTCCATTTCGCTGGCACTGCTGCCAGGGAAGGCAGAGCCAATTTCTTTCTTGATGGCCTCGGCGGTCTGGTCGCCGATCAGCATGCCGTAGTTGCGGCGGATGTAATTGACGATGGCCTCATCGAACTTGTCGCCGCCCACGCGGATGGAGCTGGAGTAGACAAGGCCACCCAGGGAGACCACGCCGATCTCACTGGTGCCACCGCCGATGTCAACCACCATGGAGCCGCGGGGTTCAGAGATGGGCAGGCCTGCGCCGATGGCGGCCGCCATGGGTTCTTCAATGAGGTAGACCTGGCTGGCCCCGGCTGAGAGGCCGGACTCACGAATGGCGCGGCGCTCCACCTGGGTAGAGCCACAAGGCACGCAGATGATGACCCGTGGGCTCGGTGAGAAGAGCTTCTTGGGGTGCACCATCTTGATGAACATCTTGAGCATCTGCTCGGTGACGGTGAAGTCGGCAATCACGCCATCCTTCATGGGCCGAACCGCCTCGATGCTGCCGGGCACCTTGCCCAGCATTTGTTTGGCCTTCGTGCCAACCGCCTCGATGGTCTTCTTGCCGCCAGGACCGCCCTCGTATCGGATGGCCACCACCGATGGTTCATTGAGGACAATGCCTTTGCCGCGCGCGTAGATCAGGGTGTTGGCAGTGCCGAGGTCGATGGCCAAATCTTGGGAGAAAAAACCGCGTAACGAACCGAGCATGTGGGGATCCGGGTGAGTCAGTCAGAGAATGAGGATAATCAAAGGTTTAATTATCCACATTTCTACCGTGACCCTCACGCCAGACGCACTCGACAAGCTTGCCAGACTCTCCAAACTGGCCCTGGACCCAGACAAGGCTGAGCCCCTTCGAGCCTCTTTGTCCGACATCGTTGGCTGGGTCGGTCAGTTGCAGTCGGCACCGGTGGGCGATCTGGCGCCCATGGCCCATCCGCACGACCTGCCCCTGCGTCTGCGCGACGACCAGGCGGCATCGCTGCCGGAACGCGATCGCCTCTTGGCCAATGCGCCGCAGTCTGCAGAGGGCCTCTTTCTGGTGCCCCGGGTGGTGGAGTGAGCATGGACCTTCTCCATGCCGACCTCGCCAGCCTGCGCAGGGCCCTGGACTCGGGCATGGTCAGTGCTGTGGAACTCGCCCAGGACCATCTCGATGCCATCGCGGCAGACGCCAAGGCGAGCCCCAGTCTGGGCGCGGTCTTGGCCACAAACTCCGAGGTCACCCTGGCCCAGGCCAGGGCGGCCCAGGCACGGATCGACCAGGGCGAGCGCAGCCCCCTGCTCGGCATTCCTGTGCTGCACAAAGATGTCTTTGTCACCACCGACTGGCCCACCACGGCAGCCTCAAAAATGCTCGAGGGCTATCGCAGCCCATTTGATGCAGAGGTGGTCACGCGCCTGGCCAAGGCGGGCATGGTCGGCCTGGGCAAGGCCAATTGCGATGAGTTCGCCATGGGCTCGGCCACCCAACACAGTGCCTATGGGCCCTGCAGAAATCCGTGGGATCGTCACCGCATCCCCGGCGGCTCATCCGGGGGCTCTGCGGCTGCAGTGGCCGCTGGTCTGGCCCCCGCAGCCACAGGCACCGACACGGGCGGCTCGGTGCGACAGCCGGCAGCCATGTGCGGCATCACCGGCCTCAAGCCCACCTATGGTCGTGTCTCACGCTGGGGCATGATCGCCTACGCCTCGAGCCTGGACCAGGCGGGCCCCATGGCGCACACGGCCCTGGACTGCGGCTGGATGCTCAACGCCATGGCGGGGTTCGACTCCAAAGACGCCACCAGCCTGGAGCGGCCCACAGACGACTTCACCCGTCTGGTGGGTGCGCTGGTGGCCGATGCGCCAGCGGCCCAGCCCCTTCGGGGCCTGCGGATTGGCCTGCCCACAGAATTTTTTGGAGCGGGGCTGCAGCCCGCCATTGGAAGTGCCATCGAGGCGGCGCTGGATGTGCTGCGCGGCCTGGGTGCCACGACAGTGCCGGTGTCCCTGCCGCGCACCGAACTCTCGATACCCACGTATTACGTGATCGCACCGGCCGAGGCCTCGAGCAATCTGTCGCGCTTCGATGGCGTGCGGTACGGCCATCGCGCGGACCATCCCAAGGACCTCGAAGACCTCTATCGACGGAGCCGCACCGAGGGCTTTGGCGAGGAGGTGCAGCGACGCATTCTGGTGGGCACCTTCGTGCTCTCCCATGGCTACTACGACGCTTACTACCTTCAGGCCCAGCGGGTGCGACGGCTGATTGCCCAAGATTTCGATCAGGCCTTTGAAACTTGCGACCTCATTCTGGGGCCCGTCTCGCCCAAGCTGGCCTGGCGCATGGACGAGATGGACGCCCAAGACCCACTTTCTGAATTTCTCGCCGACATCTACACCCTGGGTGCAAGCCTCGCCGGCCTGCCCGGCATGTCCCTGCCCTGCGGCTTTGGAGATGCCCAGGGCAGCAGCCTGCCGGTGGGCATGCAGCTCATCGGCCCGCGCTTTGAAGAGGCCCGGCTCATTGCCGTGGGAGACGCCTTCCAGCAGGCCACCGATTGGCACCTTCGGCATCCAACAGCAGGAGCAGCGGCATGACCTGGGAAGTGGTGATTGGTCTGGAAACCCATGTCCAGCTAAAGACGCAGTCGAAAATTTTCTCGCCGGCGTCCACGGCCTTCGGGGCGCAGCCCAACGCCCAGGCGCATCCTGTGGACCTCGCCCTGCCTGGGGTGCTGCCGGTGATGAATCGCGCAGCCGTGGCTGCTGCCATTCGATTCGGCCTGGCGGTGGAGGGCGCGATTGCACCTGTCTCGGTGTTTGCACGAAAGCACTACTTCTATCCAGACCTGCCCAAGGCCTACCAGATCAGCCAGTTCGAGATCCCGGTGGTCCAGGGCGGTGCGGTGCACATCGTCCTTCCCGATGGCACGACCCGCGCCATTGCGCTCACCCGTGCGCACCTGGAAGAGGACGCGGGCAAATCGATTCATGAGGGCTTCGAAGGCCTGCCCACGGGCTGCTCGGGCATTGACCTGAACCGGGCGGGCACACCCTTGCTCGAGATTGTCAGTGAGCCGGTGATGCGCTCGGCCGCGGAGGCCGCTGCCTACGCGAGAACCCTCCATGGGCTGGTGACCTGGATTGGCATTTGTGATGGCAACCTCCAGGAGGGCTCCTTCCGAGTCGATGCCAATGTGTCGGTGCGCCAGAAGGGCGACGCCACCCTGGGCACCCGCTGCGAGATCAAGAACCTCAACTCATTTCGTTTCCTGGAGCGCGCCATCCAGGTGGAGGCCGCGCGGCAGGTGGCGCTCATTGAGGACGGTGGCACGGTGGTGCAGCAGACCCGGCTCTTTGACCCCGACCGGGATGAGACGCGGGCCATGCGCTCGAAGGAAGATGCCCAGGACTACCGCTACTTCCCAGACCCTGACCTCCCGCCCTTGCACATTGCCAGCACTTGGATCGATGCGGTGCGAGCCGAGATGCCCACCCTGCCCCAGGCCCTGCGCGACCAATGGGTCAGCAGCCTGGGCCTCTCTGAGGCCGATGCCGCCATGATGGCGGCCAGCCGGGCCACGGCCGACTTCTTCTCGGCAGGGCTGACGGCCTGGCAGGCCCATGGGGGCGCGACGGCGACACGCGCCAAGGCGCTGGCCAATTGGGTGATGGGTGAGGTGGCCACCGCGCTCAATCGTGAGGAGCGCGAGATGGGCCAGGCGCCGATGACGGCAGAGCAGCTCGTGGGCCTGCTGCTTCGAATCGAGGATGGCACGCTCTCGAACAAGATCGCCCGCGAGGTTTTTGCCGACCTGTGGTCGGGCGCTTTTGCCACGGCCGATGCAGCCATTGAGTCCAAGGGCCTCCAGCAAATTCAAGACACGGGCCTCATTGAGGGTCTGGTCGATGCAGTCTTGGCGGCCAACCCGAAGATGGTCGAGGAGTTCAAGGGCGGCAAGGACAAGGCCTTGAATGCCCTGGTGGGTCAGGTGATGAAGCAGTCGCAGGGCAAGGCCAACCCGCAGATGGTCACCGACCTCATGCGGGCTCGGATCGGTCTGCCCGGTCAATGACGGCGCGCAGCCGCCAGACCAGCCACAGCCCCGGGAGCGCGGCAGCAAAGCTGCCAAGGAAGAAGGGCGGCCAGCCGTAATCGGTGGCGGCCACGCCGGCCACTGGCCCCACCCAGACCCGGCCAATGGAGGCGAGCGCAGACAGGAGCGCAAACTGTGTGGCTGTGAAGCGAATGTCGCACAGGGCCATGAGCAGGGCGACAAAGGCGGCCGTGCCCATGCCGCCAGCGAGGTTCTCGAGCAGGATCACGAGCGTCATGCTGGTCAGACTGGCTGGGTGAATCGAGAGCCACCAGAAGCCCAGGTTGGTGATGGCCTGGCCCACGCCGAAGATCAGCAACGCCCGCCACAGGCCGAGCTTTGCGAGCAGCCAGCCGCCTGCGAGCCCACCCACGAGGGTGGCCAAAAGGCCCATGCCCTTGTTCACGGCACCCACTTCGGCTGCACTAAAGCCCATGCCACGAATCAAGAATGCCGTGGAGAGGCTGCCCGCGAAGGCGTCGCCCAGCTTGTAAAGGATGATGCCGGCCAGCAGCCACCAGGCGCCGCCGCGCGCGAAAAATTCTCGAAAGGGCTCCACAACGGCATCCCGCAGGGTGGTTGGCGGCCGGGCCTTGCTGGGCTCCGGGGCGAACAAGGCCACCACGGCCATCAGCGCGCAGATGCCGGCCATGACGCGATACGTGCCTGCAAAGCCCAGGTAGAGGTCTGCGAGCATGAGGGCCAGTCCGCCGGAGGTGAGCATGGCCAGTCGGTAGCCAATGACCGACCATGCAGCCCCGAGGCCGCGGTCTTCGGGCTGCAGAGATTCCGCACGCCAGGCATCAAACACAATGTCGAAACTCGCCGACAAGACCACCAACAAGAAGGCCAGGCTGGCCAGTCGCCAGAGGCCTTCGGCCGACTGCACATCCTGGCTGGTCGACATGAGCAGGAGCACCCCGGCCATGACCAACTGCAGGCTCACCAGCCAGCCCTTGCGGCGGCCTCGGGCGGCGCCGCCCAGTGAGAATCGGTCCATGAGTGGGGCCCAGCCGAACTTATAGGTGTAGGGCAGGCCCAAGACCGTGAGCCAGCCCAGCGTCTTGAGGTCCACGCCTTCGACGGTCAGCCAGGCCTGCAGGGTGCCGCTCGAGAGGGCCAGTGGCAGGCCGCTGGCAAAGCCCATGATGAGGGTCATCATGAGCAGCGCACGCGTGGGCGGGCGGCGGGTCACGGGGTCTGCTGGGTCCATTGGGGCTCGCGGATCCGGTATTGTTGTTCACGTTTGGAGGCACACATGACACGGAGTATGAAGCCAACCCTTCGATGGATGACCCTGGCCCTCGGCCTCGCCCTGCTGTCGGGCTGTGTCACCACGGGCGGTGGCTCGTCGCTGGCCGGGCCGGGTGACGGTGTGGCTGTGGGAGAAGCCTCACAGCTGCGCAAGCTGGTGCCAGCCGCACAGCTGGAGCGATCGGCGGCCCAGCAGTTCGAGGCCATGAAAAAAAAGGCGCAAGAGAAAAAAGCCCTCCTGCCATCGGGCGACCCGTCCTTGGTGCGACTCAACCACATTGCCCAGCGGCTCAAGCCCTTCGCCAACCAATGGAACCCGGATGCAGTGCGTTGGACCTGGGAGGTGGCCGTGTTCCAGAGCGACCAGATCAATGCCTTTTGCATGCCCGGGGGGAAGATTGGTTTCTACACGGGCATTCTGACCAAGCTCAAGCTCACGGACGATGAGGCGGCCATGGTCATGGGCCATGAGATGGCCCATGCGCTTCGGGAGCACAGCCGCGATCGCCTGGCCAAGGCCCAGCTCACCGACATCGGCGCCAGTGTGCTGTCGGCCATGCTTGGATTTGGTGAGGCCGGACGTCAGGCCATGGGCTTTGGCACGCAGCTCATCGGCATGAAGTTCTCGCGGGACGACGAGACCGACGCAGACCTGGTGGGCTTGGACATTGCGGCCCGGGCGGGCTACGACCCTCGGGCGGCGATCTCGCTGTGGCGCAAGATGCAGGCGGCCAACAAGGGTGCGCCACCGGAGTGGTTCTCGACCCACCCCGCGGGCAGCACCCGGATCGATGACATTTCCCGAAACCTGCCGAGGGTCTTGCCGCTGTATGCCAAGGCCATTGGCAAAACCTTGGACAGCCTTCCGCCCGACCCCAGCCTACGGTGAGGGCAGGTCGTAGTCGACCACCAGGGGTGCATGGTCGGAGAAGCGCGCATCGGTGAAGACCCAGGCTGCCTTGGCCCGGGCGGCCAGGCCCGGTGTGGCCACCTGGTAATCGATTCGCCAGCCCACGTTCTTCGCCCGGGCCTGACCCCGGTTGGACCACCAGGTGTAGCCCTCTCCGGTGGCCTCCGGATGCAGATGCCGATAGACGTCGACCCAGCCCATTGGGCCAAACAAGTCGGATAGCCAGGCTCGCTCCTCTGGCAAGAAGCCGGAGTTCTTGAGGTTGCCCTTCCAGTTCTTCAGATCGCGCTCGGTGTGGGCAATGTTCCAGTCGCCGCAGATGAGGTATTCGCGGCCGGTGGTGCGGTGGTCGTCCATCCAGGCGGCCATGATGGGTGCGAAGGCCGCCATGAACCGGAATTTCGAGGCCTGGCGATCTTCACTGGCCGAGCCCGATGGCGCATACAGGCTCACGACCGTGAGGCCTGGCCAATGGGCCGCAATCAGTCGGCCCTCGTCGTCGAACTCCGTCACCCCGAAGCCCACCTGCAGGGATGCACCGGGCGAGCAGTAGAGGCCCACGCCAGAGTAGCCCTTCTTCTGCGCACAGGCGAACTGTCCTTGAAGTCCGGTGGCCAGACACTGGTGCCGGGGCTGAAGGTCGTCGTGCTGGGCCTTGAGTTCCTGCAGGCAGACCACATCGGGCGACTGCTGGGCCAGCCAGTCGAGGGCACCCTTGTCGGTTGCAGAACGGATGCCGTTGGCATTGAGACTGATCACGCGCATGTTGTGTATTCTCGCCGAACATGAGCAGCACAGCCGAGAGCATCCAACAACGGTTTCTGCGGTTTGCCCTGTCCCAGGGCGTGCTGCGGTTTGGCACCTTCACGACCAAGGCTGGTCGCGCTTCACCTTATTTCTTCAACGCAGGCCTCTTTCACCATGGCGCTGCCCTGGCGGCCTTGGCCGACTTCTATGCCGAGGCTTTTCTATCCGCCCAGGCCGATGGACGACTGCAGGCCGACCGCCTCTTCGGGCCGGCCTACAAGGGCATCACGCTGGCCTCGAGCATGGCCATGGCCCTGGCTGCGCGAGGCCACGACATCGGCTTTGCATTCAACCGCAAGGAGGCCAAGGACCACGGCGAGGGTGGCCTGCTGGTGGGCGCAGACCTTCGAGGCCATCGGGTGCTGATCATTGATGATGTGATCTCTGCGGGCACCTCGGTGGGTGAGTCGGTTCGCATGCTACGAGATGCCGGCGCCACGCCGGCCGGGGTGCTGATTGCGCTGGATCGAATGGAGCGCGGCGGCACGGCCGACCAACCCACAGCGCGTTCTGCCGTGCAAGAGGTCGCCCATCAGCATGGCCTGCCGGTCGTGGCGATCGCGAATCTGTCGGATCTGCTGGCCCTGCTCACCGCCAGTGATGCGCCTGAACTCGCAGCCCATCGGCCAGCCGTGGAGGCGTATCGGGCCCAATGGGGCGTGGCCTAGCCTCTCAGCCCTCGGTCATTCCACCGTCACGCTCTTGGCGAGGTTGCGGGGCTTGTCGACATCATGGCCCCGGGCCAAGGCCACGTGATAGGCAAGCAACTGCAGGGGCACGACATGCAAGATGGGTGAGAGCAGGCCCGCATGGTCGCCCAAGGTGATCACCGAGACGCCGTCGGAGGGCTGCATGCCCGCATGCTGGTCTGCCACCACATAGAGCCGTCCGCCGCGGGCCCGCACCTCTTCCAGGTTGCTCTTGAGCTTCTCCAAGAGCTGGTCGTTTGGGGCGACGGCCACCACCGGCATGTCGGCATCCACCAAGGCCAAGGGGCCATGCTTGAGTTCTCCGGCTGCGTAGGCCTCTGCATGGATGTAACTGATCTCTTTGAGCTTGAGTGCACCCTCCATGGCAATGGGGGCATGGATGCCGCGGCCGAGAAACAGCGCATGCGACTTGTTCGTGAATTCGAGGGCCCAGGCCTTGAATTGGTTTTCTGCAGAGAGCACCGCGGAGAGTGCCGCCGGCAGGTGCCGCAGGGCAGACAGGTGCTGGGCCTCGTCGTCTGCGGTCAGTCGGCCCTGTGCCTTGGCCAGGCAGAGCGTGAGCAGAAACAGTGCAGCCAGTTGCGTGGTGAAGGCCTTGGTGGAGGCCACGCCGATCTCGGGGCCTGCGCGGGTGAGGAATCGAAGTTTGGCCGCCCGAATGAGGGAAGACTCTGGCACGTTGCAGATCGCCAGTGTGTCTGTGAGCCCCTGGCCCTGGGCGTGGGCCAGGGCCGCCAGGGTGTCGGCGGTCTCGCCGGACTGAGAGATGGTGATCACCAGGGTGTTGGGCTGGGCCACACTGTCGCGGTAGCGGTACTCGCTGGCGATCTCCACCGTGCAGGGCAGCCGCGCCACCGACTCCAGCCAGTATCGGGCCACCAGGCCCGCGTGCAGGCTGGTGCCACAGGCCAGAATCAGCACATGGCGGCATTGTGCAAACACGGCCTCGGCCTGGCTGCCGAAGAGCGCCGGTGAGAGGCTTGTGGCCCCGGTGACCATCTCGAGGGTGGCGGCGACCGCACCGGGCTGCTCGGCCATTTCCTTTTGCATGTAGTGCTGATACGGCCCAAGGCTGACATCGTCGAGGCTGAGGCTCGACTGCACCACTGGGCGTGTCACCGCTTGGCCTGCTCGGTCTTCCACCCGATAGGACACCTGGCCACCGGGGGCGGGTCGATGAAAGGCCACGAGGTCGCCGTCTTCGAGGTAGACCAAGGACTGGGTCACCTGCAGGAGGGCGGAGGCATCGGATGCGAGATAGGCCTCGTCTGACCGCCGGCCCACGCCAATGAGCAAGGGGGCCCCCAGACGGGTGGCCACCAGGTGGCCTGGGTCTTGGCTGCTGATGGCCGCCAGGGCATAGGCGCCTTTGAGCCGCTGGCAGACGGCCCGCAGGGCTGCGGCCAGGTCGCTGGACTGGCGCCGGGCCTGGTGCAGCAGGTGCGCCACCACCTCGGTGTCCGTCTGGGACTCAAAGGTGTAGCCGGCCGCCTCGAGCTCGGCCCGAAGGCCCTGGTGGTTTTCGATGATGCCGTTGTGCACCAGGCAGATCTCGAGCCCGTGGCCGCTGGAGAGGTGGGGGTGGGCGTTGTCCTCGGTGACGGCCCCGTGGGTGGCCCAGCGGGTGTGGGCAATGCCGATGTCAGCCGACAGGCCCTCGGCCGCGGCGGCGAGCTCTGCCACCCGGCCGACCGCTCGAACGCGGGAGACCTTGTCGCCCTCGAGCAGTGCAAGCCCCGCGGAGTCGTAGCCCCGGTATTCGAGCTGGCGAAGGCCCTCGATCAGGAAGGGCGTGATGTTCTGGGCGGCGACGGCGCCGACAATGCCACACATCTGGTGATTCTCTCCGGTGGTGAGGGGCTGCTGGGGAGGGGCGTCAGGCCCTCATGCTAATGGGATTTCTTCTGAGGCCGCTTCCACTTGGGAATCGAGGCCTGCCGGGCCCGAGACAGGGTGAGCTGATGTGCGGGTGCATCGCTGGTGAGCGTGGTGCCGGCCGCCAGGGTGGCGCCTTCGTGCACCACCACGGGCGCCACCAGCTGGGTGTCAGAACCAATGAAGACATCGTCTTCAATGATGGTGCGATGCTTCTCGGCACCGTCGTAGTTGCATGTGATGGTGCCGGCGCCAATGTTCACGCGGGCCCCGACCGTGCTGTCGCCCACATAAGACAGGTGATTGGCCTTGCTGTAAGGCCCGATCTGGCTGTTCTTCACCTCGGTGAAGTTGCCAATGTGGCAGCCCTCGGCCAGGCGTGTGCCCGGCCGTAGCCGGGCAAATGGCCCCACGACCGCCTCGCGGCCCAGTGCCGCGCCATCGAGATGGCTGAAGGCCTCCACCCGCGCGCCCGGTCCCACCTCGACATCTCGTAGCACCACATAGGCGCCGATCTGTGC
>CAZPRT010000012.1:0-22728 GCA_964589205.1 uncultured Bordetella sp.
ACTGGGTCTTTCAGGGCGATGCCGACTGGAAGGGCAACTGGACCAAGCAGTGGTACGGGGTGCATCGATTCTTTGAGTACCTTGAGAGCAAGGCCTACAAGATGCATGTGCGCGTGCTGCTCTCGCGCTACCGCTCCTACACCGAGTGCCCCGGCTGCAAAGGGGCCCGGCTCAAGCCCGAGGCCCTGCAGTGGCAGTTGATGGGCAAGACCCTGGCCGAGGTCATGGCCTTGTCGATCGACGAGGCCTGGGCATGGCTGCAGTCCATTCAGACCATGGCCCTCTCCGCGGGGCAGGCCGCGGCCGCAGACCTGGTCTTTAAAGAGATGTCGGCTCGCCTGCAGTTCTGCCGTGCCGTGGGCCTGGGCTATCTCACGCTCGATCGCCAGTCCCGCACCCTCTCGGGTGGAGAGGTTCAACGCATCAACCTCACCACCGCCCTGGGCACCTCCCTGGTGAACACCCTCTTTGTGCTCGATGAGCCATCGATCGGCCTGCACCCGCGCGACCTGCAACGGCTGGTGGATGTCATGCACAGCCTGCGCGACGCCGGCAACAGCCTGCTCGTGGTCGAGCACGACCCGGCTGTGATGGAGGCCGCCGACCGCATCATCGACATGGGGCCCGGGCCCGGCGAGCGCGGTGGCGAGATTCAGTACAACGGGGACTTCGCAGGCCTGGTCACGGGCCCCACACGCACAGGCGCCTACCTGCGCGGTGAGTGCCGTGTGGAGTCATCACCACCAACCCCCGCCGAGGTGGTGGCCAAGGCGCCGCGCCTGCGGCTGCTGGGGGTGTGCGCCAACAACCTCAAGAACATCGATGTCAGCATTCCGCTGCGGCATCTGGTCTGCCTCACCGGGGTCTCTGGCTCGGGGAAATCCACGCTCGCGCAGGACGTGCTCTACCCAGCCCTGTGCAAACACTTTGGCAAGGCCACCGATGCACCAGGCCCCTTCCAAGGCCTCGAGGGTGCGGGGCTGATCTCGGATGTCCTCATGGTCGACCAGTCTCCCATTGGCAAGACCACGCGTTCCAACCCCGCGGTCTATGTGGGGGCCTTCGATGCCATTCGCCGACAGTTTGCAGAGGCGCCGCTCTCCCTGCAGCGCGGCTACTCGGTGGGCACCTTCAGCTTCAATGCCGGCACAGGCCGCTGCCCCGCCTGCAATGGCAGTGGCTTTGAGCAGGTGGAGATGCAGTTCCTCTCCGATGTCTACCTTAAGTGCCCCGACTGCCAGGGCCGACGGTTTCGGGCTGAGACCCTCGAGGTCTCGGTGCGAGGCCAGTCGATTGCAGACATCCTCGAGATGACGGTGTCGGAGGCCCTGGCCTTCTTCGCAGAGGACCGTGAGGTGAAACGCCGGCTACAGCCCCTGGTGGATGTGGGCCTGGATTACCTGCGGCTGGGGCAGCCGGTGCCAACGCTCTCGGGCGGTGAGGCCCAGCGCCTCAAGATTGCTGGCCACCTGGCAGATGCGGCCGAGCGCGGCGCGAAGTCCAAGCAGGGCATGCTGCTGCTCTTTGATGAGCCCACCACGGGCCTGCACTTCGATGACATTGCCAAGCTGATTCGCTCCTTGAAGGCACTGGTCAAGGCCGGCCATTCGCTGCTGGTGATCGAACACAACCTGGACCTCATGCAGGCGTCTGACTGGCTTATCGACCTGGGCCCCGATGCGGGGCCCGATGGCGGTCAGTTGGTGGCCGAGGGCAGCGTGGAGGATCTCATCGCATGCCCGCACTCGCACACGGGCGAGGCCCTTCGACTGGCCCGTGCGCCCCGGGTGGCCTCACCAACACGCATGGCAGCCGCGCCACGCCCCGGCCATGCAGCCATTGAGATTCTGCATGCCCGCGAGCACAACCTGCGAGACATCTCCTTGTCGATTCCACGTAACCAGCTCACCGTGGTCTCGGGAGTCTCGGGCTCAGGCAAGTCCACCCTGGCCTTCGACATTCTCTTTGCCGAGGGCCAGCGCCGCTATTTGGAATCGCTCAATGCCTACGCACGCCAATTTCTGCAGCCCGCCTCTCGGCCCGAGGTCGATGCCATCTACGGCATTCCACCGACGGTGGCCATTGAGCAGCGCACCAGCCGTGGCGGCCGCAAGAGCACCGTGGGCACCCTCACCGAGATTCATCATTTTCTGCGGCTGCTCTATGTGAAGCTTGGCCAGCAGCAGTGCCCCAGCTGCCACATTCCCATTGCACCTCAGTCGGCTGAGGCCATTGTGGCGAGCATCCTCAAAGAAAACGCGGGCCAGCACATTGGACTGCTCGCCCCCCTCGTGATTCAACGCAAGGGCATTTATCAAGACCTGGCCAAGTGGGCCGCTGCCAGGGGCCACACCCACCTGCGCGTGGATGGTGAGTTCATGCCCACCGACCGGTTTCCGAGGCTCGACCGCTACCGCGAGCACACCATCGAACTGCCCGTGGCAGACCTTGCCATCGATGCATCCGCCGAGGCCGCCCTGCGCGAGGCTGTGAGCAAGACCCTCTCGTTGGGCCAGGGCAGCCTCACCGTGCTCGCGCCACTCGACCAGACCCCAAGACTGCAGCAGGTGGCTCCCACCGCAAGGCTCTATTCCACCAAACGCACCTGTCCCAGCTGCAGCCTCAGCCTGCCCGAGCCCGAGCCACGGCTCTTCTCTTACAACACCCGGCTCGGCTGGTGCCCCCGCTGCACCGGCACGGGCCTGTTTGAGTCCGGCCTGGCCGAGGACGACACGGGCGAGGAGGATGCCTTTCTTGTGGACGAGGAGACCGATGAGGAGGTAGGCCTCGACCCCCTGAGCTGCCCCGACTGCGAGGGCGCCCGACTCAACCCGGTGGCCCGTTCCATCACCATTCATGGTCAAGGCCTGCACGACATTTCACGACTGGCCATCTCAGCGCTGCCCAACTGGCTTGAGGCCCTGAACAAAAACTTTGACACCAGGTCGCTGGCCATCGCCGAGAACCTCGTGAAGGAGATTCGAAGCCGGGTGGACTTCCTCTGCTCGGTGGGACTGGGCTATCTCTCGCTGGACCGCGCAGCACCCACCCTCTCGGGTGGTGAGGCCCAGCGCATTCGGCTCGCCTCGCAGCTGGGCTCGAACCTGCAGGGCGTGTGCTACATCCTCGATGAGCCCTCGATCGGGCTGCATCCCAAGGACAACCAGGCACTCCTGGTGCTGCTGCGCAAGCTCCAACAAAAGGGCAACACCGTGGTGGTGGTGGAGCACGATGAGGAGACGCTCGCCATGGCCGACCACCTCATCGACATGGGGCCCGGGGCCGGACGCCGAGGCGGCGAGGTGGTGGCCCAGGGCAGCCAGGCCGACCTGGAGGCCTGCCCCGAGTCGGTCACCGGGCGTTACCTGCGCAGCCCCATGCAGCATCCCGCCCAGCCCCTGCGACCGCCGCCCGAAGACTGGCTGGTGGTGAAGGACGCACGGCTCCACAACCTACAGGGCGTGGATGCACGCATTCCTCTGAATCGACTGACGGTCGTGACCGGCGTGTCAGGCTCGGGCAAGTCGAGCCTGGTGCGCGATGTGATTCGCAGCAACCTCAGCCGGGTGGTGCACCTGCAGCGCTCCAAGGCCGGCCGGGCCACCAGCATCGACTGGCGTGGCTGCGCGAGCATTCAGGGCTGGGAGTCGATTGCCCGTGTGCTGGAGGTCGACCAGACCCCGATCGGCAAAACACCCCGCTCCACACCGGCCACCTACATCGGCTTTTGGGATGACATCCGCAAGCACTTCGCCGATGGCGAAGACGCACGTCGACGCGGCTGGAAGCCCAATCGATTCAGCTTCAACACGGGTGATGGCCGCTGCGACCGATGCGATGGCCAGGGATGGCAGACCGTGGAGATGAACTTCCTGCCCAATGTCCGAGTGGTCTGCGATGCCTGCGGTGGTCAACGGTTCAATGCCGAGACGCGGCAGGTGCGCTGGCGTGGCCAGACCATCTCCGAGGTGCTTCAGATGTCGGTCGACGAGGCCCTGGCCTTCTTCGACCCCATTCCATCGGTGCGGCGGCCACTCCAGTGCATGCAAGATGTTGGCCTGGGCTACCTGCAACTCGGCCAGCCCAGCCCCACCCTCTCCGGTGGCGAGTCTCAGCGCATCAAACTGGTGACCGAGCTCGCCAAGGCCAAGGCGAATCACAAGACCCTCTATGTGCTCGATGAGCCCACCGTGGGCCTGCACATGGCCGATGTGGAGCGGCTCATTCACGCCCTTCACCAGTTGGTGGAGGCGGGCAACACGGTGCTCGTCATCGAGCACCAACTGGACCTCTGGGCTCAGTCGGACTGGATGATCGACCTCGGCCCAGGCGGCGGCGTCCATGGCGGACGCCTCGTTGCAAGCGGCACACCCCGCGAAATCGCCAAACAAAAAAGCCCCACGGGCCTTGCGCTTGCTCGCTTCCTGAAACGCTAGCCCTCGGGCCCGCCGGTACAATGCGGCCACCATGACACACACCTGCACCCTCACGCCATCTGGCAAATCCTTCTCCGTCGATGATGGCGAAACCCTTCTCGCGGCCGCCCTGCGGGCCAACATCGTGCTGCCCTACGGCTGCAAAGATGGTGCTTGTGGCTCCTGCAAGGCCACCCTCTCGGAAGGCGAGGTCGACTACGGTCAATACCAGACCAAGGCCCTCTCGGATGAAGAGCGGGCCAAGGGCCAGCTGCTGCTCTGCCAGGCCACCGCCCGCAGCAACCTCACCGTGGCCGCCCGCGTGGTCGCCGCCGATGGCATGATCCCCTCACGCAAGCTGCCCTGCCGGGTGGCCAGCATCGAGCGTGCTGCCGCCGACGTGGCCATCATCAAACTGCAGCTGCCCGCCACCGAGAACTTTCAGTTCCTCGCCGGCCAGTACATCGACATCCTGCTCAAAGACGGCAAGCGGCGCAGTTACTCCATGGCCAATGCCCCCCACGACAACCAACAGGTGGAGCTTCACATTCGGCACACGCCAGGCGGCGCCTTCACCGACGCCCTCTTTGGCACCGGCACCCCGTCCATCAACGCGGTCAAGGAAAAGGACATCCTCCGATTCGAGGGCCCACAGGGCACCTTCTTCCTGCGCGAGGACAGCGCCAAGCCCATCGTGTTTCTGGCCAGCGGAACGGGCTTTGCACCCATCAAGGCGGTCATCGAGCACGCCATCTTCAAGGGCATCGAGCGGCCCATGACCCTCTACTGGGGTGGCCGTCGGCCACAGGACCTCTACATGGACGACCTGGCCCAGCAGTGGGCCAAGACGCTTCCTCACTTCTCGTACATTCCGGTGGTGAGTGATGCCCTGGCCGAAGACCAATGGTCGGGCCGCACGGGCTTTGTGCACCAGGCCGTGATGGCAGACCACCCAGACCTCTCAGGCCATGCGGTGTACGCCTGTGGCGCGCCCATCGTGGTGCAGTCGGCCCAGCGCGACTTCGTGGCCCAGTGTGGACTGCCCGAGGATGAGTTCTTCGCGGATGCCTTCACCACCGCAGCAGACCTCGCCAAGCAGGCCGCGAGCGGCAAGCCAGCCTAGCAACGAGCCGAGCAACAGCCTAGGTTCGCTGCACCCTCAGCAGCATGGCCATCGCCAGGAGCAGGGCGAGCCCCGTGGGGATGGCGGCCACCACTGGCGCAGGCCAGGTGTTGAGCACCCCCAGGTGGGAGAAGAGACTGTTGAGCAGGTGAAAGGCCACGCCCAGCAGCACACCCACAAACACCTTCAGTCCCACCGTGCCACCCCGAGACAGCAGGTAGGCCGCAGGCAGGGCCAGCAGCAGCATGACCCAGACCGCCAGGGGGTAGAAGACCTTCTTCCAGAAGGCGAGCTCGTAACGGGTGGCACTCTGCCGGCCGGACTTCAGGTAGCCCGTGTACTGGAAGAGGTCGTGGGCCGACATCTGATCCGGCTTGACCAGCAGCGCGCCCAAGGTGGTGGGTGACAGCCCCGAGAGCATGCGCAGCGTGGGCGCATTGCGCTGGCGCACCGTCTCGTCCCGGCCCAGTTCCAGCATGCGAACGCCCGTGAGCTGCCAGACACTCGCATCCACCGAGCCTTGGGATTCAATCGACTCAAATCGGGCCGACTCCGCACGCACCACCCGCAACAGGCGGCGGTCTTGGTCGAACTCATAGAGCACCAGACCCAAAAGACGCTGGTCGGGGCTCGCCCCCACGAGGTTGATCATCCGCTCCCGCACGGGGCCTGGAATGCCCGTGAGCGCATCGCGCAGCCAATAGCCACTGCGCAATGACTGCACACTCGAGCTGCCGAGGGCCTCTGCACGAAGTCGATTGCCGAGGTTCTCCGAGAAGGGCACGACCCACTCCGAGAGCAGTGCGCAGGCCACGACCAGGGGCAGGCCGGTCCAGCCAATGGTCTTCAGGGCATCCGCGGGACGAAAGCCCGAGGCCCTGGCCACGGTGAACTCGGAGCTGGCGGCCAGCCCGGCCAGGGCCCACAGGCCTCCGATGAGACAGGCAATCGGCAAGAGCTCATAGGCCATGGCGGGCAGTCGCAGGACGATGTACTGCAGGGCGTCGGCCAGTCGGTAATTGCCGCGGCCAATCTCCTCGAGCTCGGAGACAAAATCAAAGAGCGCAAACAGGGCCACGAAGCCCAGCAGCACAAAGCCCACCCGTCCGTAGATGCCACGGGCCAGGTAGGCTGAGAAGGTCTTCATCGGCCCGAACCCCCGGTGCGAAGCCCCCGAACCGCAGCCCAGAGCAGGTCCATGGGGCCGCGACGCAGCCCCATTCGAAACCAGAAGAGGCACGCCAGCAGGCAGGCCAGGCCAACATGAATGGGCCACCAGCCCAGCGCAAAACTGATGCGCTCCTGAGAAATCCAGGCCTGACTCACAGCCAAAAGGTTGTTGGCAACCATGGTGATGAGAAAGGCAAAGAGCAGGTGAAAGGAGCGCCCGGCCCGCGGATTGGAGAAGGACAGGGGGATGGCCAGAAAGCCCAGGAGTACACACAAAATGGGCAGGCCCACGCGGTAGGCCAGTTCACCCAGGGGCTGCGGCCCCGGCATGGCCATGAGCACATGGAGCGGCAGGGCCCGCACGGACGGGTCGACCACCTTGCCCCCGGGTGCGGCATCGGTTCGAAGCCGATAGCCCTCGAAGGTCATGGTGCGCACCGCCAGGGCAGCCCCACCGCCAGGGGGTTGGAAATCCGTGCGGGTGCCGTCTTGGATATAGACCCAGGGTTCTCCGGACGAATCGGATTCAAATCGGCCACGGGCGGCCAGCAGCACGGACTCGCGGCCATCGGCCTCGCGCGTGACCACAAAGACCATGCCCAGCTCCGTGGACTCCTCGCTTGGGTTCTCCACAAAAAAGGTTCGAGTGCCGCGGTTGGACTCTCGAAACTGGCCTGGCGCAATGCGGCGGCTGTCCTCGCGGGTGTCGAACTGCTGGCGCAGTTCCTCGGACTGCTGACGGGCCCAGGGCGAGACCACCAGGCTGATCGTGGCCACCGCCAGAGCCAAGGGCCAAATGAAGCGCCAGACCGGCCGCACCAGGCTCAAGAGGCTCTTGCCAGACGACAGCCAGACCACCATCTCGGAATCCCGCCAGAGCCGCGAGAGCACCATGAGCACGGAAATGAAGGCCGTCAGGCTGATGACCAGGCCCAGGGAATTCACCGTGGAAAGGGCGATCAAGGGGAGCACCAGTTCGCTGTCGGCCTTTCCAGAGGCTGCCCGGCCCAGGGTTCGGATGAGCGTGGTCGTGACCACGATGGTCAGGAGGGTGGCAAAAACCACACCGCCCATGGCCCTGAGTTCTTGCAGTAGGGCTTTGTGAAAGATCACGGGCTTTTATAATGAGGGTTTTCGTCCATTGCTAGGCATTTTGTCATGACCGTTGCTTCCAGCATGAAAGAAGTCAAAGACCCGGGCGAGGCTCGGGAATCCATTGAATTTATCGCCAGCAACAAGCCCGTGGATCGGGCCGGCGCCGACTGCGCCTGGGTGGCGCTCTTTGCCACGCCCAATGGGGTGGAGCTCACCATGCCCGCCCGCGTGGTCGACAAGGTCTCCAACGGGGCCCTGGCCCGACTGCTCAAGGCCGGCGACTTCGATGCCAAGGCCGGCACCACCCTGCTGCTGCGCGACCTCGACGGCCTTGCCAGCACCCGCGTGCTGCTCGTGGGCCTGGGCAAGAAGGAGGCCCTCACCGAGAAGGTCTTTGCCGATGCGGTGAAGTCGGCCACCAAGGCCATGGTGCCCCTGAAGGGCGTCAAGCGGGTGTCCTCCTACCTCACCGAGGTGGCCGTGGGCAGCCGCGACGGCAGCTGGCGTGTGCAGACCCACGTGCTTGCCTGCCGCGAGTCCCTCTATCGGTTCGACCGGTTCAAGAGCAAGGCAAGCCCCGAAGGTGCCGCAAAGCCCGTGGCCAAAACGGCCAAGGCCACCAAGGTGGTCGACCAGCCCTCGCTGCGCAGCGTTGAGATGCTGCTGCCCGGCGACCTGCGCCCCACCGATGCGCCCAAGATCATCGGCGAGGCCCAGGCCCTGGCCAATGGCATCGAGCTCACCAAAGACCTCGGCAACCTGCCGCCCAACATCTGCACGCCCACCTTCCTGGCCAACACCGCCAAGACCCTCGCCCGCCAGTTCCGGCTCAAGGCCGAGGTGCTCGACCGCGCCGCCATGGAGAAACTCGGCATGAATGCCCTGCTGGCCGTGGCCCAGGGCTCCGTGCAGCCCCCCCAGTTCATCGTGCTGCAGCACAACGGTGGCACTGCCAAAGAGGCACCACTGGTGCTGGTGGGCAAGGGCATCACCTTCGACACCGGCGGCATCTCGCTCAAGCCACCGGCCGAGATGGATGAGATGAAGTACGACATGTCGGGCGCCTCCACCGTGCTGGGGGTCATGCATGCCGTGGCCGAGATGGGCCTCAAGCGCAATGTGGTCGGTGTGATCCCCACGGCCGAGAACATGCCCAGTGGCTCGGCCACCCGACCCGGCGACATCGTGCAGACGATGTCGGGGCAGACCGTCGAGATTCTCAATACCGACGCCGAAGGCCGTCTCATCCTCTGCGATGCCCTCACCTATGTCGACAAGCAGTTCAAGCCGGCGGCCGTGGTGGACATCGCCACGCTCACCGGCGCCTGCGTGATTGCACTCGGTGCTGTGAACTCAGGCCTCTTCAGTGCCGACGATGCGCTTGCCCAGGCCCTCATCGATGCGGGCAAGACCCGGCTCGACACCGCCTGGCGCATGCCGCTCGAAGAGGACTATCAAGAGCAGCTGAAGTCACCGTTTGCCGACATGGCCAACATCGGTGGCCGAGCTGCCGGCAGCGTGACCGCCGCCTGCTTCCTGTGGCGCTTTGCCAAGAATTACCGTTGGGCCCACCTCGACATCGCGGGCACGGCCTGGCGAAGCGGTCAGAACAAGGGCGCCACGGGCCGGCCCGTGGGCCTTCTCGTGGAGTTCCTCAAGAACGGCCTGGCGTGACCAGTGTTGACTTCCACTTCAACACGCCAGACCGCCTGACCCACGCCTGCCGCCTGGTCCGCAAGGCACTGCGGGCCAAGGCCGCCACCGAGGAGAAGCCGCTCATTGTGTTCTGTGCGGAGGCTGCTCGGCTGGCCCAGTTCGACGACCTCCTCTACGAGTTCTCCGACGAAGACTTCCTGCCCCACGTGCCGGCCGACCATCCATTGGCCGAGGAGTCCCCGGTGATCCTCTGCCCAGCGCCCTGGATGCCCTCGGCACCGCGCACGCCGCATCTGCTGGTCAATCTCGACGATGAGGTGCCGGAGTTCTTCAGCAGCTTTGACCGTGTCTTTGAAATCGTTGGTCCTGACGACATCGACAAACAAAAGGCCCGCCTGCGATTTGCCTTCTACCGCGACCGCGGTTATCCCATCACCCGCCACGATCTCCAACATGTCGACGCTCGATAAATCCTTTGAACCCGCCCAACTCGAAGCCCACTGGGGGCCGGAGTGGGAGCGTCGTGGCCTCTATGCGGCAGGCCAGCAGGCCAAGGCCGAGGCCTTCTGCATCCAACTGCCACCGCCCAATGTCACCGGCACCCTGCACATGGGCCATGCCTTCAACCAGACCTTGATGGACACCCTCACCCGGTGGCATCGCATGCGCGGCGACAACACCCTGTGGCTGCCGGGCACCGACCATGCCGGCATCGCCACACAGATTGTGGTCGAGCGCCAGCTCGATGCCCAGGGCGTCTCCCGCCACGACCTTGGCCGGGAGGGCTTTCTGAAAAAAGTCTGGGATTGGAAGGAGCAGTCGGGCACCACCATCACCGGACAGATGCGCAGGCTCGCCGCGAGCTGCGACTGGTCCTTGGAATACTTCACCATGAGCCCGAGCTGCTCGGCGGTGGTGCAGGCCGTCTTCATCCAGCTCTATGAGCAGGGCCTCATCTACCGGGGCAAGCGCCTGGTGAACTGGGACCCAACCCTGCTCACCGCAGTCTCCGACCTGGAGGTGGTGAGCGAAGAAGAGCAGGGACACCTCTGGGAGCTGCGCTATCCGCTGGCCGATGGCAGCGGCAGCCTGGTGGTGGCCACCACACGACCAGAAACCATGCTGGGCGACCAGGCCGTGGCCGTGCACCCCGACGACCCGCGCTACCAGTCCCTCATCGGCAAGATGATTCGGCTGCCCCTGGTGGACCGGGAGATTCCGGTCATCGCGGATGATTATGTCGACCCGGCCTTCGGCACCGGCTGCGTGAAGATCACGCCCGCCCACGACTTCAACGACTACGCCATGGGCCAGCGGCATGGCCTGCCCATGCTCAATGTCTTCACCCTGGATGCCCGCATCAACGATGAGGCCCCAGCGGCCTATCGAGGCCTGAGCCGTGAAGAGGCACGCAAGCGCATCCTCGCAGACCTCACGGCACAAGAACTGCTCGTGGCCACCAAGCCCCACACGCTCATGGTGCCCCGCGGCGATCGCACGGGCGTGGTGATCGAGCCCATGCTCACCGACCAATGGTTCGTGGCCATGAGCAAGCCCGCACCAGAGGGCAGCTTCACCCCAGGCCGCTCGATTGCCCAGCGGGCGCTCGACGTGGTCGACACCGGCGAGGTGCGCTTCTTTCCAGAGAACTGGACCACCACCTATCGGCATTGGCTCGAGAACATTCAAGACTGGTGCATCTCACGCCAGCTCTGGTGGGGCCATCAGATTCCGGCCTATTACAAGGCCGACGACCAAGGCCAGCCCATTCAAGATGGCAGCGTGTTTGTGGCCGATTCCCTCGAGGCGGCCACGGCCAAGGCCAAGGCGGCTGGCTGGTCGGGTGCCCTCGTGAGAGACCCCGATGTGCTCGACACCTGGTTCTCCTCGGCCCTGGTGCCCTTCTCCACGCTGGTGGTGCCAGGCCAGGAATGGAAAGATGGACGGCCCAACCTTCAGCCTGGCCTCTCCCAGTTCCTGCCCTCGAGCGTGCTGGTCACCGGCTTTGACATCATCTTCTTCTGGGTGGCCCGCATGATCATGATGACCACCCACTTCACGGGGCAGGTGCCCTTCCGAGATGTTTATGTTCATGCCCTGGTTCGCGATGGCGAGGGCCAGAAGATGAGCAAGAGCAAGGGCAACACCCTCGACCCCATCGACCTCATCGATGGCATTGAGCTCGATGCACTGGTGGCCAAGCGCACCGCAGGCCTCATGAATCCCAAGCAGGCCTCGCAGATCGAAAAGAAGACGCGGGCCGAATTTCCCAAAGGCATCACGGCCCATGGCACCGATGCCCTGCGATTCACCTTCGCCAGCCTCGCAACACCCGGCCGCAACATCAACTTCGACCTCTCGCGCTGCGAGGGCTATCGAAACTTCTGCAACAAACTCTGGAATGCCACCCGCTTCGTGCTCATGAACACCGAGGGGAAGGACTGCGGGCTCTCCGTCTGCGCGGGCGACTGCGGCCCCGATGGGCCCCTGCACTTCACCTTTGTCGACCGTTGGATCATCTCTCGGCTGCAGCGGGCCGAGGACCAGGTCCACCCGCACCTCACAGCCTACCGGTTCGACCTGGCCGCGAAAGAAATTTACGAATTCGTCTGGAACGACTTCTGCGACTGGTATGTGGAGCTCGCCAAGCGGGCGCTTCAGGGCGAAAAAGAGAACCAGGCCAAGGCTGCGCGGCGTACCCTGCTGCGCGTGCTGGAGGCCATCCTGCGGCTGGCCCATCCCATCATTCCGTTTGTCACCGAAGCCCTCTGGCAGGTGGTGGCGCCCCTGGCCGGCCGGTCCGCCCGACTGGCCAACGGCGAGGCCGACAGCATCGTGACCGCGGCTTACCCGGTGGCAGACCTCAAGAAGCTGGACCCTGAGGCCGAGGCCCAGATGGCCGAGCTTCAGGCCTTGGTCTCTGCCATTCGCTCGCTGCGCGCCGAGATGGGCCTCTCACCCGCCGACCGGGTGCCCCTGCAGGTTTGCACGGAGGATGCCCCCACCCGGGTCATGACGCCCGATGACCAGCAGCTGCTCGCCGATGCCCTGCAGATGCTGGGCAAGACCAGCGGTGTTCGTTTCACCAAGACCTTGGAGCAGCCCAATCCTGGTCTGCAGGCCCCGGTTCAGATTGTCGGCAGCCTCAAGCTCATGCTCGAGGTGAAGGTGGACCCGGCCGCCGAGCGGGCTCGGCTCACCAAAGAGATTGATCGCATGGCGGCAGAGGTGCAGAAGGCCACGGCCAAGCTCTCGAATGAATCCTTTGTGGCCCGCGCACCCGAGGCCGTGGTGGCCCAGGAGCGGGCCCGATTGGCCGAATTTGAGTCCACGCTCAGCCGCCTGACCGAGCAGCGCGACCAACTCCCCGCCTGACTACGACTCGGGCGGAAGTGACGAGGCCGGAGCCACGGCCGGTGCATCCTCCTGGAAGACATCACGGGTGCTCGCATAGAACGAGGCCTGCGCAATGGCCAGGAGCAGCATGCTCACTGGCAGCAGGGTCACCAGCAGGCTCTGGGCATTGATCTGGAAGAGGTCCATGATCAGGGAGGACAGCCCACTGACCAGGAAGATGAGCACCAGCCAGGCCAGGCTGTAGCGCAGGAAGGCGGCCTTGTTGCGCCACACGGCAAAAAACGAAAAGAACAGGGCCTTGCCCACAGTAAAGCCTCGCCAGACCACCAACTGCGGCGCAAACCAGAGCGCCATCATTAAAGGAATGTAGGCCAGCATGGCCACCAGCAGGCCCATGGGCAGGCTCTTGCGCATGACCTCCACCTCTTCCTGGCTTGGCCCGTCACGCATCATGCTGCCGATCTGGTCTCCATCCACCAGCCAGGCCAGCAGCAGCACGATGGTCAGGCCGGCGAGATAGGCCAGGCCCAACTGCAGCATGCTTCGGGCATGGCCATCACGAAAGCCCGCCAACAGGAGCGTTGGCGTGGCGGGCTTGGCGGGGTCTTGGCGATCCACCGCCTCGGCCAGGACAATGAATCCGAAGCCCAGGCCCGGCGTGAAGAGCAGGGGCAGGAAGAGGCCCACCACTGGCAGGATGCCCACCATCACGAGCCCGGCCCAGTAGGTCATGAGCGAGAGCACCCAGACCAGGGGCTGGCGATGAAAGATGCGGATGCCATCGATCAGCCAGGTCTGGCCGGCTCGGCTGGGCAATTGGCGGGGCTGGTCCTGCATCTTCATGGCAACTGGGCCCATTCTGGAAGGGGTTGGTATCGGGACCGCAGCATGGCCTCGAAATGGGATGGGTCCTTGGGCTTTAAGAGGGCTGCACTGCGGGGGCAATGCCAATCATAGAGTCGTGAGAGCCAGAAGCGAAGCGCAGCCGCCTGAAGGAACAAGGGCCATGCGGCCTTCTCGGATGACGTGACCGGCCGCAGGCTGGCATAGCCCTCGAGCATGGCTTCGAGCCGAGGCCGGTCGAGGGCCTTGGTCTCATCGGCGGACTCAAGGCACCAGTCATTCACGGTGATGGCCAGGTCGTGGGCCCAGGGTCCATCGCCTGCAAAGTAGAAGTCAATGAAGCCCCCCAAGACGGGCGACGCACCGAGTTGGTCAAAGAGCACATTGTCTCGAAAGAGGTCTGCATGAATCGGGCCCACGGGGCATGCGCGAAATGTGTCGCCTTGCACAAAGGCCCGCTGGTCCGACAAGGCCTGGGCCAGCAGGTCCTGGGCAGGCGCCTCCAGAAACGGCTTCACCGCGGGTGCCGTCTGCTCACACCAGTCCAGCCCCCTGGGGTTGGGCAGATGCAGGCCGAAGCTTGCACCTGCCAGGTGGGCCTTGGCCAGGGCCTCCCCCACCAGACGACAGGCCGCGGGGCTGGGCGCGTCGGTGTCACGCCCGCGCAGTCGGCTCACGAGGGCGGCCGGCTTGCCCGCGCATTCGGTGAAGAGCCTGCCCGAGGTCGTCGGAATGGGTGCGGGGCAGGCCACGCCGTGGTCGGCCAAGTGCCGCATGAGACCCAGGTAATAGGGGAGCTCTGCTGCGGTGAGCTTCTCGAACAGGGTGAGCACATGCTGGCCCTGTGTGGTGTCGACAAAGTAGTTGGTGTTCTCAATGCCGGCGGAGATGCCCTCGAAGGAGACCAACTCCCCCAGCGCGTAGCCGGAGAGCAGGGCCCGCAGGCCCGCCTCATCAACCGAAGTGAAAACCGCCATGGGCCTGAGTGTAACGGCGGGCTAGATGATCAGTCTTGCTCGCCCTCGAAGGCCTGCTCGCGCTTCTTGCGAATGGATGGCAACAGCATGAGCAGAATGAGCAGGGCCGTGATCGCCAGCAGGGTGGCCGACAGCGGCCGATCAAAGAGCACACCCCAGTCGCCCCGAGACAGCGTGAGTGCCCGACGCAGGTACTCCTCCATCATCTCGCCCAGGATGAAGCCCAGCAGCAGCGGGGCCGGCTCGCACTTCCACTTCTTGAAGTAGTAGCCGAGGATGGCGAATGGAATGATCATGACCACATCCCAGACATTGTTGTTGAGGCTGTAGGCCCCGATGCAGCAGAACAACAGAATGGCGGGGTAGAGCAGTCGGTAGGGCACCTGCAGCAGCTTGATCCACATGCCGATGAGCGGCAGGTTCAAGATCACCAGGAAGAAGTTGCCCACCCACATGGACACAATCAGCCCCCAGAAGAGGCTCGGGTTGGACGTCATGACCTGTGGGCCGGGCTGGATGTTGTGAATCATCATGGCCGCGATCATGAGGGCCATGACAGGCGTGGTGGGGATGCCCAGCGTGAGCATGGGAATGAAGGAGGTCTGGGCGCCTGCGTTGTTGGCCGACTCGGGGCCGGCCACCCCCTCAATTGCACCCTTGCCGAACTCCTCGGGGTGCTTGGAGATTTTCTTCTCGATGGCATAAGAGGCAAACGACGACAGAATGCCACCGCCCCCCGGCAGGATGCCCAGGAGCGAACCCAGTGCCGTGCCGCGCAGCACCGCGGGCGCCGCACGCTTCACATCTGCCTTTGAGGGCACCAGGTCGGTGACCTTCTCCTTCAGCAGTTCACGCGCCTCCTGAGCCTTCAAGTTGTAGATGATTTCAGAAAAGCCAAAGAGGCCCATGGCGATCACCGCGAAGTCGATGCCATCGATAAGCTCCGGAATGCCGAAGGTGAAGCGGGCTGCACCGGAATTCACATCGGTGCCAATGAGGCCCAGCAGCAGGCCGAGCAGCACCATTGCCAAGGCCTTGATGAACGAGCCATGGGCCAGCACCACGGCGGCAATCAGGCCCATGACCATGAGCGAGAAGTACTCGGCCGGCCCGAACTTGAAGGCCACCTCGGCCAACGGTGGGGCAAAGGCTGCAATCAGGAAGGTGGCCACGGTGCCCGCAAAGAACGAGCCCAGGGCCGCGGTGGCCAGGGCCAGGCCCGCCTTGCCACGACGGGCCATTTGATACCCATCCAGGGTGGTGACGACCGAGGCCGACTCCCCCGGCAAATTCACCAAGATCGCGGTGGTGGAGCCCCCGTACTGGGAGCCGTAATAAATGCCCGCCAGCATGATCAGGGCAGTGGACGGGTCTGCCATCTTGTAGGTGATGGGCAGCAGGATGGCAATGGTGGCCAGCGGGCCAATGCCCGGCAACACACCGATGAGGGTGCCCAGCAGCACCCCCAGGAAGCACCACATCAGGTTCTGCAGGGTGAAGGCGGTCTCGATGCCGAGGGCCAGGTTGCTCAAGAGTTCCATGTGCAGGGGTCCTCGGTTTAGGTCAGGGCTGGCGGCAAGAGTGGGAATCGCATTTCCAGGCCCACACGAAACACCAGAATGGTGCCGATGGTGAGCACCAGGGTGAGCACAATGCGCTCGCGCCAGCTGGATTCCGGGCTCGCCAAGGAGGCCACCATGAGCAAGACGGGGGCCGCCACCACAAAGCCCGCCACCGGCAACAGCTGTGCAAAGAGCATGACGCTGCCAATGATGAGCCCCAGGCCACGCCAGTCGGTCTGGGTCATGGGCTCATCATCCCGATTGACCTTCATGAAGGCAGCCACCAGCACGGTGACCCCCAGGAGCAGTTGCAGCGCACCCAGAATGGTGGGGAAGTAGCCCGGGCCCATTCGACGTGAGGTGCCCATGGTGTAGTCCTGGGCCACGATGACAAACACCAAACCGAAGGCGATGAACAGCAGTCCGGCGAAGAGGTCTCGCTTGTTGTGGAGGGTCATGGCCGCATCCTTGTATGACACAAGCGACCTATTATGCGCGAGAGATTCAAGAGGAAAGCGCTGCTGCTCGGGCCCGCCCACCCAGGGATTCCCTCCCCCTGGGGCCGCATCCATTAAACTTTGGGGCCCTGAGCACCCACTGAAACCGCCGGAAAGCGATCCAGACCATGATGAGCGTGAGCGAGATTCGCCAAAAGTTTCTTGATTTCTTTGCGAGTCAGGGGCACACCGTGGTGGCCTCGAGCCCATTGGTGCCCGCCAACGACCCCACCCTGCTGTTCACCAACAGCGGCATGGTGCAGTTCAAGGACGTCTTCCTCGGCCGCGAGACACGGCCCTACGTGAGGGCGACCTCCTCCCAGCGCAGCGTGCGGGCTGGCGGCAAGCACAACGACCTGGAGAACGTGGGCTACACCGCCCGCCACCACACCTTCTTTGAAATGCTCGGCAACTTCTCGTTTGGCGACTACTTCAAGCGCGAGGCCATCTCTCATGCCTGGCGCCTGCTCACCGAGGTCTACAAGCTGCCCCCCGAAAAGCTCTGGGTCACCGTCTACCAAGAAGACGACGAGGCCCATGGCATCTGGAAGAACGAGATCGGCGTGCCCGAGGCCCGCATCATTCGCATTGGTGACAACAAGGGTGCGCGGTATGCCAGCGACAACTTCTGGCAGATGGCCGACACCGGGCCCTGTGGCCCTTGCAGCGAAATCTTTTACGACCATGGCCCGAATGTGGCCGGTGGCCCTCCGGGCTCCCCGGATGAAGACGGCGACCGCTACATTGAGATCTGGAACCTGGTCTTCATGCAGTTCGACCGCAACGAGGCTGGCGTGCTCAACCCACTGCCCCGCCCCTGTGTGGACACGGGCATGGGCCTCGAGCGCATTGCCGCGGTGCTCCAGGGCGTGCACAGCAATTACGAGATCGACCTCTTCCAGAGCCTGATTCGCGCCGCCGCCCGCGAGACCGGCTGCCCTGACATCGAGAACCCATCGCTGCGCGTGATTGCAGACCACATCCGTGCCTGCAGCTTTCTCATTGTCGATGGCGTCATTCCGGGCAATGAGGGACGTGGCTATGTGCTGCGCCGGATCGTTCGGCGGGCCCTGCGCCATGGCCACAAGCTGGGCCAGACCAAGCCCTTCTTCTTCAAGCTGGTGCAAGACCTCGTGGCCCAGATGGGCCAGGCCTACCCCGAGCTCGCCCAGGCCCAGCAGCGTGTGGCCGACACCCTTCAGCAAGAGGAGGAGCGCTTTGGCGAGACCCTGGAAAAGGGCATGGCCATTCTTTCATCCTCCCTGGCCGAGTTGCCCAAGGGTGCCGCCCTCGACGGCCAGACGGCCTTCATGCTCTACGACACCTATGGCTTTCCGCTGGACCTCACCGCCGATGTCTGCCGCGAACGCGGCCTGACCGTCGACGAGGACGCCTTCGAGGCCGCCATGGGCCGCCAGCGAGATCAGGCCCGCGCTGCCAGCAAGTTCAAGTCGGCCGCAGGCCTCGAATACACCGGCGCCCAGACCCAGTTCGTGGGCTACGAGCGGCTCTCGCAGTCGGCCACCGTGACCGGCCTCTATCGCGATGGCACGGCCTGCTCGCAGGCCCAGGCGGGCGATGCCGTGGTGGTGGTGCTCGACACCACACCCTTCTATGCAGAATCGGGTGGCCAGGTGGGCGATGCCGGCATTCTGCAAGCCGACGGCCTTCGCATCGAGGTCGAGGACACCCAGAAAATTTCCGCCGAGGTCTTCGGCCACCACGGCCGCGTGGTTCAAGGGCAGGTCACGATGGGCCAGTCCCTCATGGCCGAGGTGGACCTTGTTCGTCGCGCCCGCACGGCGCGCAACCATTCCGTGACCCACATCATGCACAAGGCCCTGCGAGAAGTGCTTGGGTCCCATGTGCAGCAGAAGGGGTCGCTCGTGGATGCCGACAAGACCCGATTCGACTTCGCCCACAACCAGCCCATGACCGCCCAGGAGATGGCCACGGTGGAGGCCAAGGTCAACGCAGAGATCCTGCTCAACACCCCCACCCAGGCCCAGATCATGGGCTTTGATGAGGCGGTCAAGGGCGGGGCCACGGCCCTCTTTGGCGAGAAGTACGGCGATGCCGTGCGCGTGCTCGACATCGGCAGTTCCCGCGAGCTCTGTGGTGGCACCCATGTGGCCCGCACGGGAGACATTGGCCTCTTCAAGCTCGTGTCGGAGTCGGGCGTGGCCGCGGGCATCCGCCGGGTCGAGGCCATCACCGGCGACCGTGTGCTCAGCCACCTGCAGCTGCTCGATCAGCAGGTGCAGCAGGCTGCGGGACTGCTGAAAGCACCGCCTTCAGAGTTGCAGCAACGCCTCTCTCAGTTGGTGGAAGCCAACCGCACCCTTGAGAAAGAGATTGGTCGACTCAAGTCCAAGCTCGCCGCCTCCGCCGGCGACGACCTCGCCGACCAGGCCATCGCCGTGGGCGCCCATCGGCTGCTGGCCACCGTGATTGAAGGAGCCTCCAGCGGCGACCTCCGCCAGTTGCTCGACCAGCTGAAATCCAAGCTTCAGTCGGCGGCCATCGTGCTGGCCAGCGTGGAGGGCGAGAAGGTCACCATCATTGCGGGCGTGACCCCAGACCTCACCGCCAAGATCAAGGCAGGCGATCTGGTCAACCATGTGGCCAGCCAAGTGGGCGGCAAGGGTGGCGGACGGCCCGACATGGCCCAGGGCGGGGGCACACAGCCTGCGGCCCTGCCCGGTGCGCTTGAGAGCCTGCGCACCTACGCCCAGGCACAACTGGCGGGCGCGGCATGAGCGAGCCCACCCGGTCTCTCGATGTGAAGGGCCTGAGCTGCCCCTTGCCCATCCTGCGGGCCAAGAAGGCCCTCTCCGAGTTGGCCTCTGGCGACACGCTGGAGGTGGAAGCCACCGACCGTGGGGCCTGGGACGACTTTGACTACTTCTGCCAGAGCACGGGCCACACGCTCGAATCGCGCACCGAGACCGACGGCGTCTTCTGCTTTCGGATTCGGGTGCGCTGAGCGGCACACCCCCGCAAGGGCCTAGAGCCGTTCGAGCTTGGCCACCGAGAGGGCCAGCCATTTGGCGCCCTCTCGCTTGAAGTTCACCTGCGCACGGGCGTCGGAGCCCGACCCCTCCAAGGCCATGATCACACCATCGCCAAAGCGGCCATGCCGAACCGACTGGCCCACCGCATAACCACTGTCATGGGCGTGTCCCGGCAGGGCTGGCCGCTGAAAGGACGGCGCCACGGCACCGCGATCGCCCATCCCCTGGCGTGTCCAGCCGCCGGCCGATCGTCCCCAGGCTGAGCGGTCGGTGTCCTCGGCAGACTCCCAGGCCGATGACACCGCCGAGCGGGTCGCCAGCCGTGGGGTGAGCCATTTCAATGAACCCTCCGGCAGCTCTTCCAGAAAACGGCTGCGCATGTTGTAGCGGGTCTGGCCATGAAGCATGCGGGTCTGCGACATCGAAACATAAAGCCTGCGCCGAGCGCGCGTGATGGCCACATACATGAGCCTGCGCTCCTCTTCGAGGCCATTGGGCTCGGTCACGCTGTTCTCATGCGGGAAGAGCCCCTCTTCCAAGCCCGTGAGGAACACGGCCTGAAACTCGAGGCCCTTGGCCGAGTGAATGGTCATGAGCTGCACAGCATCCTGGCCTTCGGCGGCCTGGTTGTCGCCAGCCTCCAGTGAGGCATGGCTGAGGAAGGTGGACAGCGGGCTCATGGCCACACCGCCCTCCTCCACCGGCGCACCCGCATCCAGGTCGAAGGCCGCGGCTGCGTTGATCAATTCCTCCAGGTTCTCGACACGCTCCTGGCCCTCGCGCTCGGCCTGATAGTGGCGCACCAGGCCAGAGCGCTCGAGCATCACAGCCACCATCTCCTTCAGACTCAGGCCCTGGGTCTCAAAGCGCAGCGACTCGATGAGTTGCACGAAGCCTCGCACCGCATGACCCGCCTTGCCATCGAGGACGCCCGCGGCCACATACAGACTGCTGCCCTGCTGCTTGGCCTGATCGGCGAGCAGCTCAATGCTTCGGGCCCCGATGCCCCGCGTGGGAAAGTTCACCACCCGCAGGAAGGCCGTGTCCTCGTGCGGGTTCTCCATGAGCCGCAGGTAGGCCAGTGCATGCTTGACCTCGGCCCGTTCAAAAAACCGCAGGCCTCCAAAGACGCGGTAGGGCACGCCCGCCTGAAAGAGCGCCTGCTCCACCACCCGTGACTGTGCGTTGCTGCGATAGAGCACGGCCATCTCGCTGCGCATCATCCCCTCTTCAATCAGGCCACGCACCTCGTCGACCAGCCACTGGGCCTCGAGCAGATCGCTCGCGGTCTCCATGACCCGGATGGGCTCACCGGCGCCGGCTTCCGTCCAGAGGTTCTTGCCCAGGCGACCAGTGTTGTTGGCAATGAGCGCATTGGCGGCATCCAGAATGTGGCCGTGTGAGCGGTAGTTCTGCTCAAGCTTGATGAGGTGGCGCACGCCGAACTCGGTCTCAAAGCGCTTCATGTTGGCGACATCGGCACCCCGAAAGGCATAGATGCTCTGGTCGTCATCGCCCACGGCGAAGATGCCGCCACCGGGGTTCGAGAGCAGCTTGAGCCACTCGTACTGCAATGGGTTGGTGTCCTGGAACTCATCGACCAGCACATGCTGGAAGCGAGACCGGTAGTGGTGACGAATGGAATCGGATCGGCGCAGCAGCTCCACCGAGCGCAGCATGAGCTCGCCAAAGTCCACCACACCCTCGCGCTGGCACTGGTCGTCGTAGGCCTGGTAGAGCTCAATGAACCGGCGGTTGTAGCCATCGGAGTCGTCGACATCGGGCGCCCGCAGGCCCTGCTCCTTGGCGCTGTTGATGAAGGACTGCACCTGCTTGGGCGGGTACTTCTCATCATCCACGCCCAGGCCCTTCATCAGCCGCTTGATGGCCGAGAGCTGGTCTTGGCTGTCGAGGATCTGGAAGGTGGCCGGCAGGGCCGCGTCTCGGTGGTGGGCCCGCAAAAACCGGTTGCACAGGCCATGGAAGGTGCCCACCCACATGCCCTTGAGGTTCACCTGAATCATTCCCCCCAGCCTTGCGAGCATCTCGCGGGCGGCCTTGTTGGTGAAGGTCACCGCCAGAATGCCCAGGGGACTCACCTGGCCCGTGGAGATCAGCCAGGCAATGCGGGTGGTGAGCACACGGGTCTTGCCGCTGCCGGCTCCGGCCAGAATGAGCGCGGGCTCGGGTGGAAGGGTCACCGCCTGTTCCTGCGGTGGGTTGAGGCCCTGAAGCAGGGCAGAGACAAGGGACGAAGACATCCCTGCATTCTACGGTTGCGCCTGCAGCCCCCATCGGCGAGCCGCCATGCGACCGGCTAAAATGAGCGGCTTCACGAGCCCGGCTCGACACCCTCTCAGACACCCCACCATGGCCGCACTCTCCCCACACTACGAACCCACCACGCTGGAGCCCGCCCTTCAGGCCGAGTGGTCTGCCCGCGATGCACACCGGGCGGTGGAGCACGACCCACGCTTTCCAAAGGGGAAGTACTACGCCTGCTCGATGCTGCCCTACCCCTCGGGCAAACTTCACATGGGCCATGTGCGCAACTACACCATCAATGATGTGATGGCCCGCGCCCTGCGCATGCAGGGCTACAACGTGCTCATGCCCATGGGCTGGGATGCCTTTGGCCTGCCGGCCGAGAATGCAGCCATGGCCAACCAGGTGGCGCCGGCCGCCTGGACCGACGACAACATCGCCACCATGAAACGCCAGATGCAGTCCATGGGCCTGGCCATCGACTGGTCGCGAGAGACCGCCACCTGCAAGCCCGACTACTACAAATGGAACCAGTGGCTCTTTCTCAAAATGCGCGAGAAGGGCATTGCCTACGTAAAGACAGGCACCGTGAACTGGGATCCCATCGACCAGACCGTGCTGGCCAATGAGCAGGTGGTCGATGGCCGCGGCTGGCGATCTGGTGCGCTGGTCGAAAAACGTGAGATCCCGATGTACTACCTGGCGATCACCCGGTATGCCCAGGCGCTCATCGACGGGCTCGAGGGCCTGGGCT
>CAZPRT010000013.1:0-22678 GCA_964589205.1 uncultured Bordetella sp.
GGCCACTGGCGGATTGGTCCAACGCATGGCCGGGCTCGAGCCGGCGAGCCGGTCCACACGACGCCATGCAAACTTCTGCCCGACAGGCCGGGCCTGGCACCACAGCCGAAAACGATCTCGCAAGGCCTCACGCGGCTGCTGCCCAAAGAATTCGACAAAGTCGGGCCAGTCGGTGGGCCATCCACTCGCCTCAATGAGGCTGCGGGGCTGGCCGAAGGGCAGATCGAAGCCCCCAAGCCAAGGCCCGGGACGCTCCAGAAAGGCTGCAAAGTCTGAGAGACTGGCCAGAGCCGCCATGTCCAGAAGCTCGAGTCGATCGGCATCGCCGGCGGCCGCGGCAGACCAGGCCATGGCGGCCACCGTGATGGGCTTTCGACGTGTTGGGGCACAACTGAAGTCGACCCCAAAGACCAGCCTCATGTCCGCCGGGTCACCAGTTGACGGATGGCCTCGGCATTGGTCCATGAAAAACAGGTCTCGGCTGCAGCCCGCCAATCAAGCCATTGGTGCCGCAGGTGCTCACGGGGCGAGAGCCGAACGGCCTGTTCCGACGGCACCATGAGGGAGAGCACATGCTCGGTGTTGTGTGTCACGCCGGGGGCGTATCGGTGTCGCCAGTGGGAAAAGATCTCAAAGACCTGGGTGAATTGCCAATCGTCGAAGCGGTCGGTGGGGCAGTCGATGCCGGTCTCCTCCAAGACCTCCCTGCGGGCCGCCTCCAACACCGGCTCACTGGGCGCATCCAGGCTGCCGGTGACCGACTGCCAAAAGCCCGGGTGATCCGCGCGCTCGAGCAACAAGATTCGGTTCTGCTGGTCATGAATGACCACCAGAACAGACTCCGGGACCTTCCAAGGCCGCTCGGCCGTCATGCCTGGAGCATCCCGCGGGCCGCCAGCAGCGCCGTGAGCGCCACCGCAAAGGTCATGATCAGCACAAATCCAAAAATGGCAGCCGACAACATGCGGGCGGCCTCCACCTCCGAGGACTCCCCAATGGCCATGAGCCGCCTGGCATGAAAGGCCGGCACCGCTGCCACCGAGGCCCAGACCGAGGCCACTGGCACCCAGCCATACAGGCCCGCCAAGGCCAAGAGAAAACTGGCCACATAGACCGTGAGCGCAGCCTGGCGCGTGGCCTGTGAGCCGAGTTGGGAGAGGAAGAGTTGGTGGCCCATCATGACCACCCCCAGCACCAAGGCAAAGACCATGCTGGCTCGGGTTGGGCCCGCTGCAAAGATGCCGTGGACGCCCGTGACAATGATGGCCGACCATCCGAAACGGCCCAGCATCTGCACGGGCCGAGGCCAGCTTTGAACATCCTCAAGCCAGACCTTCGCATATCGACGCACCAGCAACTGCCCCACGAGCAGGCAGCCCACGATGAGCAGGGCCAGAGGCCAGGGCCCAGTGAACGTGGCCGGATTCTCGGATGCCAGCCAGGCCGTGGAGAGTCCAAGCACGACTGCCAAGGGTCCGTACGCCAGGGCGCGGCGGTGACCGATGGCAGTGGGGCTGATCATGCGACGACTTTGGGCGCCTCGCGAAGCCGGATGTGAAGCTCCCGCATTTGTTTTTCGTCTGCAGCAGACGGGGCCTCCGTGAGCAGGCACTGGGCCCGCTGGGTCTTCGGAAACGCAATGACATCTCGAATGGAATCTGCACCGGTCATGAGGGTGACGAGCCGGTCCAGGCCAAAGGCCAAGCCCCCATGCGGTGGCGCACCGTACCGAAGTGCGTCGAGCAGGAAGCCAAACTTGAGCTCAGCCTCCTCGGCCCCGATCTGTAGGGCCCGAAAGACCTTGGACTGCACCTCTTCTCGGTGGATGCGGATGGAGCCACCACCCAACTCCCAGCCGTTGAGCACCATGTCGTAGGCCTTGGCCAGGCAGGCACCGGGGTCGGACTCGAGGAGGTCTTCGTGGCCATCCTGAGGCGCTGTGAAGGGATGGTGAACGGCAGACCATCGACCAGACTCCTCGTCGAATTCGAACATGGGGAAGTCCACCACCCACAGCGGCTGCCAGCCAGCCGTGAACAGGCCCTGGGCACGGCCGAAATCGCTCAGACCAATCTTCAAGCGCAAGGCGCCCATGGCATCGTTGACCACCTTGGCCTTGTCGGCACCGAAGAAAATGATGTCGCCGGAGGCCGCGCCTGTTCGGGCGAGGATGGCCTCCAGGGCCTGGTCGTGAATGTTCTTGGTGATGGGGGACTGCAGGCCCTCTCGGCCGGCGGCAATGTCGTTGACCTTGATCCAGGCAAGCCCCTTGGCACCGTAGATCTTCACGAACTCGGTGAAGGCATCGATGTCCCCCCGGCTCAGCGCTGCACCACCCGGCACCCGGATGGCCACCACACGGCCGTTGGCAAGGTTCGCAGGCTCTGAGAACACCTTGAAGTCGACATCGCGCATGGCATCGGTGAGCTCGGTGAAGGCCAGCGACACGCGCAGGTCGGGCTTGTCCGACCCAAAACGCTGCATGGCCTCGGCATAGGGCATCACCGGAAACGGATTGGGCAAGGCCACACCAAGGTTGTCGGCGAAGACCTCGCGAATCATCGACTCAAAGAGGCTGCGGATCTCGATCTCCGTCATGAAGGAGGTCTCGCAGTCGATCTGGGTGAACTCGGGCTGGCGGTCGGCCCGGAGGTCTTCGTCTCGGAAGCACTTCGTGATTTGATAGTAGCGGTCGAAGCCCGCAACCATCAGGAGCTGCTTAAAGAGCTGGGGCGACTGCGGCAGGGCAAAGAACGAGCCCGCATGAACCCGAGACGGCACCAGATAATCTCGCGCACCCTCGGGGGTGGACTTGGTGAGCATGGGGGTTTCGATGTCGACAAAGCCCTGGGCATCCAGGAAGCGACGCACACCCATGGCCACCTTGTAGCGCAGCCGCAGGTTGTGCTGCATCACGGGCCGGCGAAGGTCGAGCACCCGATGGGTGAGCCGCGTGGTCTCGGAGAGATGCTCATCATCGAGCTGGAAGGGTGGCGTGACAGACGGATTCAAAATTTCGAGCTCGCGGCAGAGCACCTCGATGCCGCCACTGCGCATGTTGGCATTGACCGTGCCCTCTGGGCGCCGACGAACCAGGCCCGAAATTCGCACACAGAACTCATTTCGGAGCGACTCTGCCAGGGCAAAGACCTCGGCCCGGTCGGGGTCGCAGACCACCTGGGCGATGCCGTCACGGTCGCGCAGATCGATGAAGATCACGCCGCCATGGTCGCGCCGCCGATGCACCCATCCACAGAGGGTGACAGTCTGGTCGAGTTGGTCGAGGTCGAGGGTTCCGCAGTAGTGAGTCCGCATGGCAATCAGGGCTTCGTAGAGGTGGGGCGCAGGAGCGCACTGGTCTGGGCCGCAGCCGGCGGCACGGTTCCCATGGAGACCACGTACTTCAGGGCCGCATCCACGGGAATGCTCAAGGGGATGACATCGCCCTTGGGCATCATTAGAAAAAATCCAGAGGTGGGGTTGGGCGTGGTTGGCACATAGACGCTCACGCAATCGGGTGGGAGCAGCGAGGCCACCTCGTGGCTGGGCGAACCCGTGACGAAGGCAATCGTCCAGGCACCGGGGCGCGGGTACTGGACCAGCACGGCCTGCCGGAAGGCCTGACCATTGGGCGCAAGAATGGTGTCACTGACCTGCTTGACGGAGGAGTAGATGGAGCGCACCAAGGGAATGCGGGCCAGAAGGGCCTCCCAGAGGGCGACCACTCGACGACCCAATAGATTCGCCGCCAGCACGCCGGTCACGAAGACCACCAGGGCCACGGCCACCACCCCAAAGCCTGGGATGTCCACCCCAAAGAGGGACCTGGGACTCAGGGCGATCGGCAGCACGCTGTCGAGCGTGTTGACGATGAAGCCGAGCACCCAGACGGTGATGCCGATCGGCAGCCAGATCAGCAATCCAGTGATGAAATAACGTTTGAACATAGGATCTTTGAACACAAAAAACGCCGCGAGAGCGGCGTTTGGAACCGGATGGTAAGTGTACTCGGCTTAGAACGGGATGTCGTCGTCGAGGTCGTCGAATCCAGAGGCCTTGCCGCCCGAACGGCCCTGGCCGGAACTGGGGCTTGAGGGCATGTCATCCGACGGGCCCGCTGAGCCACCACCCCCACCGCCCCCGCCGCCTTCGCGGCCACCGAGCAGTTGCATTTGGTCGGCCACAATCTCCGTGGTCTGACGCTCTTGGCCTTGCTGATCCTGCCACTTGCGCGTGCGCAGCCGACCCTCGACATAGACCGGCCGACCCTTCTTCAGGTACTCGCCTGCAATCTCGGCAAGCCGGCCAAAGAAGACGACGCGATGCCATTCCGTGTCCTCCTTCATGTCGCCACTCGACTTGTCCTTGTAGCGGGAGGTCGTGGCAATCGAGACATTGGCAATGGCGCCACCGTCTGGCGAGTACCGGACCTCTGGGTCTCGGCCCAGGTTGCCCATGAGAATGACTTTGTTCACTGATGCCATGCAAATGCTCCTTGAAATAAAAAAGGGCCCCCACCCTAACGGGGTGGCTGCGGGCCGACTATCCGACGGCCGATGGACGATCGAACGCGGCCCGGCGCGACCCGATCTCTCTGAGACCCAGGGCGACCACGAGCCAGAATAACAAGATCAAGAGGCAGACCATGAAGATGCCGGCGACCCCGTGCCGGCCGGCCACCCAGCCCCCCATGGCGCCACCCACAAACAAGCCCAACGACTGGGCGGTGGTGTAGAGGCCCAGGGCCATGCCACGAGACTGCTGGGGCGCCACACGAGACACCCAGGACGGCAGCAGGGCCTCGAGCAAATTAAAGCCCACCATGAACACCCAAATGGCCAGGAACCAATGCCACAGGGCTCCCGCACCCAGGAAGACACTCATGGCCGTCATGAGCACCCCGATGCCCAGCAGGAAGGCAAACCGAAAACGACCCTTGCGCTCGGCCCAGAAGACAATCGGCACCATTGCCGCAAAAGACAAGAGCAGCAGCGGCAGGTAGACCATCCAGTGGTCGGCCAGGGGCAGGCCCTGACGGTCAAGGCCCAGCGGAATGGCCACGAACATCGCGGTCTGAACTGCCATCATCGAAAAAATGCCCACATGCAGGCGGTTGAGCTGGCCCAGCCGCAGCAGGTCGGCCACGCGCAGACCCGGCTCGCCCAGGGCGGATCCCACCCTGGCCGCAGGCGGGATGCGCCAGACGACCAGACAGGCGGCCCCGGCAAAAGAGGCCGTGAGCAGGAAGAGCCCAGACAGGCCAAAGTGCCCAAAGACCAGGGGCGCCAGCACCAGGGAGATTGCAAAGGACAGGCCAATTGCAGCGCCGACCATCGCCATGGCCCGGGCCCGAACCTCGTCACGGGTGAGGTCTGCCAGAAAGGCGCTCACTGCCGCAGAGACCGCACCAGCACCCTGGATGGCCCGGGCCACCACCAAGGCCTCAATCGTGGGGGCCACGGCTGCCAGCAGACTTCCTGCAGCAAAGACCAGCAGCCCAAAAATGATCACCGGCTTGCGGCCAAATCGGTCGGAGGCCATGCCAAATGGAATTTGAAGGGCCGCCTGGGTGAGCCCATAGACACCCAAGGCCAGGCCGACGAGGGTCGGGTCTGTCCCGCCCGGAAGGTCGCGTGCTCCAACAGCCATGACGGGCAGCATGAGAAAGAGGCCCAGCATGCGCAGGCCAATGACGCTGGAGAGGGACAGGCTGGCCCGACGCTCGGCTGGGGTTAGCGCAAGGGGTGCATCGGCTTGAGCAGACATCGTTCGCTATAGTAGTTGATTGACCTTTTGGCACGCCCCATGACAGACAGTCGCTTCATTCGCGTCAGAGGTGCCCGAACCCACAACCTCAAGGGCATCGACCTCGACATTCCCCGGGACGCCTTCGTGGTGATCACAGGGGTGTCCGGGTCTGGCAAATCATCGCTGGCCTTTGACACCCTCTATGCGGAGGGCCAGCGTCGCTACGTGGAATCGCTCTCCCCGTATGCGCGGCAGTTCCTGCAGCTCATGGAACGCCCCGATGTCGACCTCATCGAGGGGCTCTCACCGGCCATCGCGATCGAGCAAAAGGCCAACAATCACAACCCTCGGTCCACCGTGGGCACCGTGACGGAAATTGCCGACTACCTTCGCCTCCTTTTTGCAAGGGCTGGTACACCGCACTGCCCTCAGCACCCCTCGCGACGACTGGCCGCCCAGACCTTGACCCAAATGGTGGACCAACTGCTCGAGCAGCCCGCCGAGACCAAGGTCAGCCTGCTGGCCCCCATTCAAATGCAGCAGGCCGGCGACCTGCATCCGGTCATCGACGGCCTTCGTGCCCAGGGCTTTGTTCGGGTGCAGGTGCAGGTGGGTGACGGCCCCATCGAAGACCATGTCCTGGATGCCATGCCTACCTGGCCGAGCCACCTGCCCATCAGCCTGTGGGTGGTGGTCGACCGGCTCAAGGTCAAGCCCACCAGTCGGGAGCGGCTGAGCGAATCGTTGGAGACCGCCATGCGGCTGGGCCGCGACCAGGCCCTCGCCATCTGTGAGCCTCCCACAGGCAACGAGGCCACTGAACGGCGTCGTCTCTCACCACACCTCGCCTGCCCAGACTGTGGCCACACCCCGGGGCCATTGGAGCCAAATCTGTTCTCGTTCAATTCCCCGGCAGGGGCCTGCCCGACCTGTGATGGCCTGGGCGAGGAGACCTGCTTCGATCCCGAGCGAATTGTGCAATTCCCGCACCTGTCGCTCGCCTCAGGGGCCATTGCGGGCTGGGACCAGCGCAATGCCTTTGCCTGGTCCATCCTGCAGAGCCTCGCCGAACAAGAAGGCATCGACCTTGACGCCCCTTACGAATCCCTGCCGCCCAAGGTCCAGGACCTCCTGCTGCATGGGTCTGGGGAGCGCAGCCTGGCCCTGCGCTACCCACTGGACCGTGGCCGAAGTGTCGTGAAGCAGGAGCCCTTTGAGGGCATCCTCCCCAACCTTGCACGTCGATGGTCGGAGACCGACAACGCGGCCGTCCGAGAGGAACTCTCGAAGTTGCGCAAGACCCAGACCTGCAGTGCCTGTGGAGGGAGTCGTCTTCGGGCCGAGGCGCGGGCCGTGCGTGTGGGCGAGCCAGGCCGTGACACCGACCTGCCCAGCCTGCTGGCCATGCCACTGCAGGCGGTGCACAGCAGCCTGGGCGGTCTCGAGCTCAAGGGTGTGCATGCCGCCGTGGGCGAGCGACTCCTGGGCGAAATCCAGTCAAGGCTCTCGTTCCTCATCGATGTCGGGCTCTCCTACCTCAGCCTCGACCGAGGCGCCTCCACGCTCTCTGGCGGAGAGTCTCAGCGCATTCGGCTGGCCAGCCAGATTGGTGCGGGGCTCAGTGGTGTGCTCTATGTCTTGGATGAGCCGTCCATCGGACTTCACCAGCGCGACAACGATCGCCTCCTGGCCACCCTTCGCCGACTCCAGTCGCTGGGGAATTCCGTGGTCGTGGTCGAACACGACGAGGACGCCATCCGTGCAGCCGACATGGTGGTGGACATGGGGCCTGGTGCAGGGGTGCATGGCGGCGCCATTGTGGCCCAAGGCAGCCCCAAGGAGGTCATGGCCACGGCGGGCTCGCTCACCGGCGACTACCTCTCAGGCCGCCGAGGCATTGGCCTGCCTCGACACCGCAAGCCGCCGGGCGAGCGGGCCATTCGAATTCGAGGTGCGCGAGGCCACAATCTTCGCAACCTGCATGTGGACATTCCCATGGGGCTCATGGTCTGTGTCACCGGCGTCTCGGGCAGCGGAAAGTCCACCCTCATCAATGAGACCCTGGCACTGGCGGCGGCCCAGGTCATCCATGGCGCCCGGACCGAGCCCGCGCCGGTGGATGCCGTGGAGGGCCTGGAGCATGTCGAGCGCCTGGTCTGTGTCGACCAGAGTCCGATTGGTCGAACCCCCCGGAGCAATCCAGCGACCTACACCGGCCTCTTCACGCCCATTCGAGAACTCTTCGCAGGCTCGGCCACGGCCCGCGAGCGCGGCTACGACAGCGGCCGTTTCTCCTTCAATGTCAAAGGCGGCCGCTGCGAGGCCTGCCAGGGCGACGGACTCGTGAAGGTGGAAATGCACTTCCTGCCGGACCTCTTCGTGCCCTGCGATGTCTGCCGCGGCAGCCGATACAACCGCGAAACGCTCGATGTCCGCTACCGGGGCAAGACCATTGCCGAGGTGCTGGGCCTCACGATTGAAGAGGCTCGGCAGTTCTTCGCGGCCATCCCGGCCGTGGCCAGACGGCTCGACACCCTGGCCGAGGTGGGCCTGGGCTATCTACAACTGGGCCAGAGCGCGACATCACTCTCGGGTGGCGAGGCCCAGCGCATCAAGCTTGCCTGCGAGTTGAGCAAGCGGGAGACGGGCAAGACCCTCTACCTGCTCGATGAACCCACCACCGGCCTTCACTTCCACGACACCGCACTGCTGCTCAGGTTGCTCGGGCAATTGCGCGACGCTGGCAACACCGTGGTGATCATCGAGCACAACCTCGATGTCATCAAGGTTGCAGACTGGGTCATCGATCTTGGGCCCGACGGGGGCATGGACGGTGGGCAGGTCATGGCCCAGGGCACGCCAGAAGACATCGCCGCCCACCCGGGGAGCAAGACAGGCCACTACCTGGCCCGCCTCTTCAAGTCGGCCTCAGTTCACCAGTCCGCGGCCTAAGACCTGAAACTGGCCACCGGGACCGGGCCTGGCCACGACGAACTCACCCATCGACACCGTGCTGCCGGTGAGCGAGGAGATCACCACCTGATGGGTCACCCAGACCTCGAGGCCGGATTGAATCTGGGCAAAGACCTTCCGGGCCTCGGCCAGTTGAGCATCTCGATTCCCGTGGCCCTGGAAAAATGAGTTGAGCGCGGTCCAGGGTTCAGCCTTGATCTGCGGACCAAAGGCAGCCCGTGCGGTGTCCAGGCAGCGACACCATTGACTGGACCGCACACGGGTAGGACGCAAACCCTGCGACTGCATCCACCGTCCGAACCGCGCCGACTGTGCCAGGCCCTCGCGGGAGAGATTGCGCTGGGTGCTGCAGTCGTCCACTCGAAAGGAGGGCGGGTCTCCAAAGCCGGCTTCGGTCTCGGCATGGCGCATGAGAATGACCACACCCGGCTCACGCAGCGCTGCCAACAGGCGCTCATCCACACTGCCCACCGCTGGCACAGACCAGCCGAAGGCAAGCGCCAAAAGAATCCAAATCGAGTTTGCTAATCTCATGCCATGACCACCATCTCTGCACACCTTCACCGGGACACCGGCTGCATCACGACCCTGAGCAACGGACGCCACACCTGGACGTCCGATGTGCCCACCACCTATGGCTCAGAGGATGCCGCACCCGACCCGCACGACCTCTTGGATTCATCGCTGGCGGCCTGCACCGTGCTCACACTCGAACTCTACCTTCGGCGCAAGGCCGATTGGAAGGTTGACCGCATCCGATGTGAGGTGGAGCGACTGGCCGAGGCCAAGTTGGAAGACGGACGGGTTCGATACCAAGTGCGCCGTGCCATCGAGGTCACGGGCGACCTCACAGCCGAGCAGCGCGACAGGCTCATTGAGATCGCCAACAAGTGCCCCATCCACCGCCTCATGACTGGCAGCATTGAGATTGAAACCATCGTGCGCGACCCATCTGCCGATGCGCCGCGCAGCAACCCCGCCTAGCGGGGAAGGTCGGAGCGGCCCATGAGGAATTCATCCACGGCCCGAGCGGCCTGGCGGCCTTCCCGAATGGCCCAGACCACCAGAGACTGACCCCGGCGCATGTCGCCTGCTGCAAAAACCTTGGGAACACCCGTCGCATAGGCCTTCTCACCCTCGGTGGCCGCCTTGGCATTGCCGCGGGCGTCCTGATCGACGCCAAAGGCCTCCAAGATCGAACCCACGGGGGAGACAAAGCCCATGGCCAGCAGCACGAGGTCGGCTGGAAGGGTCCGCTCGGTGCCGGGCACCTCCTGCATTTTTCCGTCCTTCCAGGCCACCTCACAGGCCTGCAGGCCCACCACACGACCGTTCTCGCCGATGAATGATTTGGTGGCTGTGGCAAAGGCCCGCTCACAGCCCTCCTGATGGCTCGACGAGGTGCGAAGCTTGGTGGGCCAGTAGGGCCAGACCAGGGCCTTGTTCTCGTGCTCGGGGGGCATGGGCATGAGCTCGAACTGGGTCACGCTCTTGGCGCCATGCCGATTGCTCGTGCCCACGCAGTCAGAGCCGGTGTCACCCCCGCCGATGACAATCACGTGCTTGCCATCTGCACGAATCTGTTTCGGGAAGGGGTCGCCCGCATTGACCTTGTTCTGCATCGGCAGAAACTCCATGGCGAAGTGCACGCCATCGAGCTCACGGCCAGGCACGGGAAGGTCCCGAGGCTGCTCGGCGCCGCCGGCCAGCACCACCGCATCGAACTCATCGAGCAGGGCCTTGGGCGAGATGGTTTCTTTGGCCCAGTTGGTGACCTTGGTGTCCTTGGGAAGATCCGCCACCAGCACGCTGGTTCGAAAGACCACACCCTCAGCCTCCATCTGTGCGACCCGCCGATCGATGTGGAGCTTCTCCATCTTGAAGTCGGGAATGCCGTAGCGAAGTAGCCCGCCAATGCGGTCATTCTTCTCCAGCACCACCACATCGTGGCCCACCCGCGCGAGCTGCTGGGCAGCGGCCAGGCCGGCCGGCCCGGAGCCCACCACGGCCACTCGCCGACCTGTCTTCTGGGCCGCTGGTCGGGGCACCACCCAGCCCTCGGCCCACCCGCGGTCGATGATCGCGTGCTCAATCGACTTGATGCCCACTGCATCGTCGTTGTAGTTCAGGGTACAGGCGGCCTCGCAGGGTGCTGGGCAGATGCGGCCGGTGAACTCTGGGAAGTTGTTGGTCGAGTGCAGCACCTCCAGGGCAGCCTGCCACTGGTGCCGGTAGACCAGGTCGTTGAAGTCGGGAATGATGTTGTTGACTGGGCAGCCGTTGTTGCAAAACGGAATGCCGCAGTCCATGCAGCGTGCCGCCTGCGTGCTGGCCTGCTCCGGTGCCAGGCCAATGACAAACTCTTTGTAATGCTTGAGCCGGCTCGCCGGGGCCTCATAGCCCTCCTCGATTCGCTCGAGCTCTAAGAATCCTGTTGCTTTTCCCATGATGTGTCCTTGAGGGTGGTTCAGACGCCAACCGGCTGTTTTGATGATGTCGCTGCAGCCTGACGGGCATGAATTTCGGCCAGGGCCCGCTTGTACTCCGCGGGGAAGACCTTCACGAAACGACCTCTGGCCTTGGGCCAGTCATCGAGGATGTCTCGGGCCCGGGCGCTGCCCGTCCAACGCAGGTGATCCTCGAGAAGACGACGCAGCTGCTGCTCGTCAGTCATGCCACGGTGCCAAATGGCTGGGTCGATGGTCTTTTTCTGATCTGCATCCGAGAGCACAGGCTCGAGCTGCACCATGGCCATGTTGCAGCGGCTTGCAAAGCTGCCGTCTTCATCGAAGACATAGGCAATGCCGCCCGACATCCCCGCCGCAAAATTGCGGCCGGTCTGGCCGAGCACCGCCACGGTGCCGCCGGTCATGTATTCGCAGCCGTGGTCGCCGGTGCCCTCGACCACTGCGGTCGCCCCCGAGAGCCGAACCGCAAAACGCTCTCCCGCCACGCCACGGAAGAAGGCCTCACCGGATGTGGCCCCATAGAGCACGGTATTTCCGACCACGATGTTCTCGTGGGCAACGCCTCGGAATTCGATGGACGGCCGCACCACCACGCGGCCACCCGAGAGGCCCTTGCCGGTGTAGTCGTTGGCATCGCCAATGAGATAGAGGGTGATGCCCTTGGCCAAGAAGGCCCCGAAGGATTGACCGCCCACACCCTCGAGCTGGATGTGAATGGTGTCGTCTGGCAGGCCATCGGGGTGTCGACGGATGAGCTCGCCCGAGAGCATCGCACCCACGGTTCGATTCACATTGCGGGCCTGCTCGATGAAATGCACCTTCTCACCACGTTCAATGGCTGCACGGGACTTCGTGATGAGGACTTGGTCGAGGGCCTTCTCGAGGCCATGGTCTTGACGAGACAAGTGGCGACGACTGTTCTCATCGGCACCCTCGGGCACCGCAAACAGGCGAGCAAAGTCGAGCCCCTTGGCCTTCCAATGCTCAATGCCCTTGCGGGTGTCGAGCAGGTCCACGCGGCCCACCAAGTCCTCAAAGCGGGCAATGCCCAGCTGGGCCATGATCTGCCGAACCTCCTCGGCCACGAAAAAGAAGTAGTTCACCACGTGCTCGGGCTTGCCCTGGAAGCGCTTGCGGAGCACTGGGTCTTGCGTGGCAACCCCCACCGGACAGGTGTTGAGGTGGCACTTGCGCATCATGATGCAGCCTTCCACCACGAGCGGTGCCGTGGCAAATCCCATTTCATCAGCGCCCAGCAGGGCGGCAATGACAACATCGCGGCCCGTCTTCATCTGGCCATCGGCCTGAACCCGGATGCGGTCGCGCAGCCCGTTGAGGACAAGGGTCTGCTGGGTTTCGGACAGGCCGATCTCCCAGGGAGACCCGGCGTGCTTGATCGAGGACAGCGGCGAGGCGCCCGTTCCACCATCGTGGCCTGCAATGACCAGGTGGTCTGCCTTGGCCTTGGCCACGCCCGCGGCCACGGTGCCAACCCCCACTTCCGAGACCAGCTTGACCGAGATGTCCGCCTGAGTGGCCACGTTCTTGAGGTCGTGGATGAGCTGGGCCAGGTCTTCGATGGAATAAATATCGTGGTGTGGGGGCGGAGAGATGAGTCCCACCCCTGGCACCGAATGGCGAAGGGTTCCGATGTAGTCCGAGACCTTTCCACCGGGAAGCTGGCCGCCCTCACCTGGCTTGGCCCCCTGGGCCATCTTGATCTGTACCTGATCGGCCGAGACCAAATATTCCGTGGTCACCCCAAAGCGGCCGGAGGCCACCTGCTTGATCTTCGAGCGCAGACTGTCTCCCTCCTCGAGGGGGTAGTCGGATTCGATCTGGGCTGCACCCAGCACATCCGACAGGCTTGTGCCCGCCTTGATTCGGATGCCCTTTAACTCCTCACGGTAGCGGCGCTTGTCCTCCCCGCCCTCGCCCGTATTGGACTTTCCACCGATTCGGTTCATCGCCACGGCCAGCGTCGAATGGGCCTCAGTGGAGATCGAGCCCAACGACATGGCACCCGTTGCAAAGCGCTTGACGATCTCTGCTGCGGGCTCCACCTCCTCGAGCGGAATGGCCTTGTTGGGGTCGACACGAAACTCGAAGAGCCCGCGCAGGGTCATGTGACGACGGCTCTGGTCGTTGATGATCTGGGCGTACTCCTTGTAGGAGGAGAAGTTCCCCGAACGCGACGCATGCTGCAGCTTGGCGATGGCATCGGGTGTCCACATGTGGGCCTCACCCCGCACACGCCATGCATATTCACCGCCCGTATCCAGCATGCTGGCCAGGAGAGGGTCGTCGCCAAATGCCGCCTGGTGGGTTCGGATGGCCTCCTCGGCCATCTCGAAGATGCCGATGCCTTCCACCGTGGTCGGCGTGCCTGTGAAGTAGCGGTCGATCGTGGCCGTGTTGATGCCGATGGCCTCGAAGATCTGGGCACCACAGTAGGACATGTAGGTGGAAATGCCCATCTTGGACATGACCTTGGCCAGGCCTTTTCCGATGGCCTTGATGTAGTTGGCAATGGCCTTGTCGGCACTGAGGTCGCCCGAGAGTTCGGCATGGATGTCCACGATGGTCTCCATGGCCAGATACGGGTGGACTGCCTCTGCGCCGTAGCCTGCGAGCACTGCGAAGTGATGGACCTCTCGGGCCGAGCCCGTTTCCACCACCAGGCCGGCAGAGGTGCGGCGGCCCTCACGCACGAGATGCTGATGGATGGCCGACAGGGCCAAGAGCGCAGGAATGGCCACCCGTGTCGGTCCAACCGCACGGTCGCTGATGATGAGAATGTTCGCACCTGCGGTGATGGCCTCCATGGCCTCAGCGCAGAGCGTGGCCAGGCGGGCCTCCACACCCTCCTTGCCCCAGGCCACCGGGTAGGTGATGTCGATCACCTGGCTGCGAAACTTCCCACGGGTGTGCTGCTCGATGTCGCGGAGCCTGCGCATGGCGGCGAAGTCGAGGATGGGCTGGCCCACCTCGAGCCGCAGCGGCGGGTTCACCTGGTTGATGTCAAGCAGATTCGGCTTGGGCCCAATGAAGGAGTTGAGCGACATGACAATCGCCTCACGAATCGGGTCGATGGGCGGATTCGTGACCTGGGCAAAGAGCTGCTTGAAGTAGTTGTAGAGAGGCTTGTTGCGGTCAGACAGCACCGCCAGCGGTGAGTCATTGCCCATGGAGCCCACGGCCTCCTCACCGGCCTGGGCCATGGGCGCCATGAGGAACTTGAGGTCTTCCTGGCTGTAGCCAAAGGCCTGCTGACGATCGATGAGTGAGACCGCGTGGGCCTCGGGGGCATTGCCCACCTCTGGGGCCAGTGCATCGAGCTCCACGCGAACGTTGTCAATCCATTGCTTGTAGGGCCGTGACTTCGAGAGGCTGGCCTTGAGCTCCTCGTCGTGGATCATGCGGCCCTGATCGAGGTCGATGAGAAACATCTTGCCGGGCTGCAGGCGCCATTTGCGAACGATCTTGCTCTCGGGCACCGGCAGCACACCCGACTCTGAGGCCATGATCACGAGATCATCGTCGGTGATGCAGTAGCGCGAGGGCCGCAGGCCGTTGCGGTCGAGGGTTGCACCAATCTGCCGGCCATCGGTGAACACAATGGAGGCCGGGCCATCCCAGGGCTCCATCATGGCCGCGTGGTATTCGTAGAACGCTCGGCGGCCTTCATCCATGGTGGTGTGCTGCTCCCATGGCTCTGGAATCATCATCATGACCGCGTGGGCCAGCGGATAGCCAGCCGCCACCAAGAGTTCCAGGCAGTTGTCGAAGGTGGCCGTGTCGGACTGGCCTGGAAAACTGATGGGGTAGAGCTTTGGAAGGTCGGCACCCAGCACAGGGGAGGCCATCACACCCTCGCGGGCGCGCATCCAGTTGTAATTCCCCTTGACCGTGTTGATCTCGCCGTTGTGAGCGACCATGCGGTAGGGGTGGGCCAGCGGCCACTCGGGGAAGGTGTTGGTGGAGAAACGCTGGTGCACCAAGGCCAGGGCCGACTGGCAGCGAGGGTCGGCCAGGTCTTTGTAATAGATGCCGACCTGGTCGGCCAGCAGCAGGCCTTTGTAGACGATCGTGCGGCTCGACATCGAGGGCACGTAGTACTCCTGGCCGTGCTGGAGCTGCAACGATTGAATGGCGCTGGAGGCCGTTTTGCGAATGACGTAGAGCTTGCGCTCCAGGGCGTCTTGCACCACGACATCGGCACCTCGGCCAATGAAAATCTGACGAATCAAGGGCTCCTTGGCGCGCACCCGCGGGGACATGGGCATGTCGGCATCTGTGGGCACATCGCGCCAGCCCAGCACCACCTGGCCCTCGGCCGCCACGGCCCGCTCCAGGGCCCGCTCACAGGCCAGGCGGGAGGCATGCTCCTTCGGAAGGAAGACCATGCCAACCCCGTACTCACCCGGTGGTGGCAGGGTGACACCGTCTTTCTGCATCTCCTCGCGCAGATAGGCATCGGGAATTTGAATCAGGATGCCGGCGCCATCGCCCATGAGGGCATCTGCGCCCACCGCGCCTCGGTGATCGAGGTTCTTGAGAATCAAGAGCCCCTGCTCCACGATGCTGTGCGACTTCTGGCCCTTGATGTGAGCCACAAAGCCCACGCCACAGGCGTCGTGCTCATGTGCGGGGTTGTAGAGGCCGGCTGAAACCATGGGGTGCTCCCGAACGAAATGATTTTGAGGGGGCAATTATCCAGTGACGGATCGTGGGGCGCAAAGAAAAAGGGGCCATAAACCCCTTCGAGGCTTTATTTTAATTAGGGTCAGAACAAATAAAAGTTGGATCGAACGACGGGGGGCCTTTAAATTGGGGACAGATCAATACCAGCCGGGCTCGCATCGACATCCAATAACGCTCGGCCCGCGGGGCGGCCACGCGGCCGCACCACCCAGGCCTCACGCTCCTCGGTTGACAGCCGCGCCCAGGCCTCTTGGCCCAGCAGCGGCCAGCCCATCGACAGGCCACGGGCCACCCCGTCGAGCACCTTGGCCGGCAAAGGCTCTCGCAGTTGGCGCATGAATGCCGCCTCACGCTCGAAAGGCGTGTTGCCAAGGGCCCAGTAGCCGGCCACCGGTTTGATGTTCACGAATCGGGCTGGGGGCTGCTGGCCTGCGAGCAGGGCTGCACTCGACCATGGCCAGTCGAGGGGGTCTCCGCAAAGACCCGCCCGTACAGCCTGCCAGGCCATCCAGACCAGGGTGTCGACCCCGTGGGCCGATGGATCCACCCAGTAGCTTCGATACCGCCCTGCCCAGGGCGTCCCGGAGCGTCGCCACCGGGCATTGAACCGACGCACATAGCGCCGGCCCACCTGCTGGACAACATCGGCCATGGCCCGGGGCCGTTGTGGCGTGACCAGCCAGTGGGCTTCACGGCCCACCACTGCCCAGCCATGGACGAAGAGGCCCAGGCCCAAAGCGGCCTCAAAGAAAATCTGCTCGTAAGCCTCTCGGTCCTCCGCGTCCAAGCAAAAAGAGGCGTCCCCATGGCCCGACTGGGCCAGGTGGTAACAGCGTCCGGCCACCACCTGACGAGGGCGCCGTGCCACGCCAGGTTCCTAGGCGGCGAGCTGCTGGCTCTGCGCGATGGCTTGCGCAACCACCGGCGAGGGCACCGGCTGCAACGCCGCGTCGCCGAGCCCCTTGAGCACGATGTAGCGCACCTGACCGGCCGCCGCCTTTTTGTCGTGGGACATCCACGCCAGGTAGGCCTCGCTCGACCAATCCGGGGGCACCACAGGCAGGCCAGCGGCTGCCACCAGGCGCCGAAGGCGGTCTCGGTCGGCCACGGCCAATTGGCCCAACTGCTCCGACAGACAGGCCGCCATGACCATGCCACAGCCCACGGCCTCGCCATGAAGCCATTGGCCATATCCCATGCCGGCCTCAATGGCGTGGCCAAAGGTGTGGCCGAAATTCAGGATTGCACGACGGCCCGACGACTCACGCTCGTCCTGCGCCACCACCAGGGCCTTGATCTGACACGACCGCTCAATGGCATGGGCCAGGGCCCTGGGCTCTCGTGCCCGCAGCGCCGGCATCTGCGCCTCGAGCCACTCAAAGAAGGCGATGTCCAGGCTTGCGCCGTACTTGATGATCTCTGCCAGGCCTGCTGAGAGTTCCCGCTCCGGAAGGGTCTGCAGCACGGCCATGTCGATGAGCACAGCCTGCGGCTGGTAGAAGGCCCCGATCATGTTCTTGCCCAAGGGATGATTCACCCCAGTCTTGCCGCCCACGGAGGAATCCACCTGAGACAGCAAGGTGGTGGGCACCTGCACGAAGGCCACGCCACGCTGATAGCAGGCGGCCGCAAAGCCCGCCATGTCGCCCACCACACCCCCGCCCAGGGCCACCACAGTGGCACCCCGCTCCATCCGATGCTCCATCATGGCGTCGAAGACCGTGCCCAGCACTGCCATGGTCTTGTGGACCTCACCGTCCGGAAGCGTGATGAGGATGGGCTCCATGCCCTCCTGCCGAAGAGTTGCCAACAGGCGTTCTGCGTAGAGCGGGCCCACGGTGTCGTTGGTGACCACGGCCACCTGTCGGCCGGCCACGACCGAGCGCCACAGGCTGCCGTGACCGAGAAGCCCCTCACCAATCCAGATGGGGTAGCTGCGATCACCCAGGGAGACATTCACCGTGGCCATGAGGCCCGGCACCGTGGTCGCGGAAACATGCTGGGAGGTCTCTTTGTTCATGTCGCGTCCTTTTCAGAGGGTGCAGCCAGGCCCTCGGCCACGAGCCGCGCCTCGATCTGGCCGAGCACCTGGGCCAGGGAGCCTTTGGTGCTCGAGACCACGTGGTCTGCAAGGCCACGGTAGATCGGGTCGCGCAGGGCATGCAGCTCCTCGATTTTGGCGCGGGGATCGTCGGCCTGGGTGAGCAAGGGCCGGGATTGATCGGTCTTCAGACGTGTCCATAGCAGCCGCGGATCGGCCTCCAGGTAAATCACAAAACCTTTGGAGAGGGCCTGTTGGTTTTCGGGCGCCATCGGGGCACCACCCCCGGTGGTCACGATGAGGTCTTGTCGGGCCATGATCTCGTCGACCACCTTGGACTCACGCCGCCGAAAACCCTCCTCGCCCTCCACCTCAAAGATGACGGCCACCGAGGTGCCGCATCGCTGCTCGATCTCTTGGTCTGTGTCCACCATGGCTCGTCCGATTCGCTGCGAGAGTCGCCGACCGACGGTCGTCTTGCCCGCGCCCATCAAGCCGATGAGAACGATGTTTCGATGTGCGTCCATCTTCGGGCTCTGAGTCTATCAGGCGATACACTTGTGCTGTATGCGTCTGCTTCTCAAAGCCCTCGCCGTGGGCTTCTTCGGTCTCGTCGCCTTGGTCGGGCTGGTGGGGCTTGTCTGGGCCATGGCCACGCCCCGGCTGCCCGAGGTCCTGGCCCTCTCGGACTACCGCCCGAAACTGCCATTGCGCGTCATGACGGCCGACGGTGTGCTCATCGGGGAGTTCGGTGAAGAACGGCGAAGCGTGGTGCGCTTCAACGAGGTGCCCCGCTCACTCATCGATGCCATCCTGGCCGCCGAGGACGACCGCTTCTTCGAGCACAGCGGCATCGACATCCAGGGCATCCTGCGGTCGGCCGGTGCCAACCTCATGTCTGCCAGCAAGGCCCAGGGTGCGAGCACCATCACCATGCAGGTGGCGCGCAACTTTTACCTGTCCTCCGACAAGACCTTCTTGCGCAAGATTTACGAGGTCCTGCTCGCCCTGAAGATCGAGCAGCAGCTCACCAAATCGCAGATTCTCGAGCTCTACATCAACCAGATCTTTTTGGGCCGCCGGGCCTATGGCTTCGCATCGGCCGCGCAGATTTACTTTGGTAAGCCCATTCAGCGGCTCACCATCGCCGAGGCAGCCATGCTCGCAGGCCTTCCCAAGGCGCCATCGGCCTTCAACCCCGTGGTCAATCCGCGCCGGGCCAAGGCACGACAGGAATACATCCTGGGGCGCATGCGCAAGCTCGACATGATCAGCGATGGCCAATTCGTGAAGGCCATGAAGGAGCAGCTGCGTGTGATTGGCCGCAGCGACGACTACAGCATCAACGCGGCCTATCTGGCTGAGATGGTTCGTCAGCAGCTCTACAGCGAGTTTCAGGAGGGCACCTACAGCCGAGGCCTCACGGTCTTCACCACCATCCGGGCCGATGAGCAGCGTGCAGCCCACGCAGCCCTGCGCAGTGCACTGATCGATTTCGACCGCCGTCAGGGCTGGCGAGGGCCGGAGGGCCGCATCGAGCTTCCGGCCAGCCGGGCCGAAGAGATCGAGGATGCCGTCGAGGATGCGCTGGCCGACCGCCCGGACAGCGACGGACTCTTCACGGCGGTGGTGACCAGCACGCTGGCCCAGGAGGTTCGTGTCATGCGTGCGCGGGGTCGCGAATTTGTGATTGGCGCCGAGGGCCTCAAGTTTGCTGCCAAGGGGCTCGAGCCGAATGCGCCTGCAAACTTGAAGATCAGCCGGGGCGCCATTGTTCGCATTGCGCTCATGGCCAATGGCGAATGGGAGCTCACCCAGGTGCCCTTGGTGGAAGGCGCCTTCGTGGCCCTCCAGAACGACACCGGCGCAGTGCGGGCCTTGGTGGGAGGCTTTGACTTTCGCCGCAGCAAGTTCAACCACGTGACCCAGGCCTACCGCCAGCCCGGCTCCACCCTCAAGCCGTTTATTTACGCAGCCGCCCTGGAGCGAGGCTTCTCCGGCACCACCCTCATCAATGACGCCCTGGTCACCTTCGATCCGGGCATCACCGGTGGCGAGGAGTGGAACCCCAAGAACTATGACGGCCAGTACGACGGCGCCATCACGCTCCGCCAGGCCCTGGCCAAATCCAAGAACATGGTCTCGATCCGACTGCTGCACGCCATTGGGCCTCGGGCCGGCCAGAACTACCTCAGCCGCTTCGGCTTTGAATCCTCCAAGAACCCGCCCTACCTCACGCTGGCCCTCGGTGCGGGCGCTGTCACCCCCATGCAAATGGCCACCGGCTATACGGCCTTTGCCAATGGTGGCTATCGAGTGACGCCCTACTTCATCGACCGTGTCATCGACGAGCACGGCAACCTGCTCTCCCGCAATGAGCCCGCCAGGGCCGGCGGAGACGCACCCCGCATCATTGATGAACGCTATGCCTTCATCACCCACAGCCTGCTGCAAGAGGTCGTTCGGTCCGGAACGGCCCGCAAGGCGCTAGCGCTGGGCCGAACGGATCTGGCGGGTAAAACCGGCACGACCAACGACGCACAGGATGCGTGGTTTGCGGGCTATCACAGCCAGTTCGCGGCCGTGGCCTGGATTGGCTACGACCAGCCGCGCTCCCTCGGCGAGCGGGAGACCGGTGGGGGACTCGCCCTGCCGGTCTGGATCTCGTTCGTGTCCGAGACCAGCAAGCGCATTCCGCAGCGGCCCCGGCCTGTTCCTGCGGGTGTGATTCGAATTGGCAACGAGTACTACACCAGCGGCAACCTGCCAGGTGTTGGCGTGGAATCGCTTGGCTTTGCGGTGGGAGAGGCGGCACAAGACCCGTTGGCCCCGGCAACCCCTCCCGGCGGCAACTGAATCAGCTGAAGTCCAGTCCCGTGAGGGCCCGTGCATGGGAGAGGCTGACGGCCTTGAATTCGCCATGTCCGCGGGTGTCCTCCCAGTGGTCGTCGCGCCAAACAAAATGGTGTGCGCCCTGCTTGGAGGCCAGCCAGAGTTGTTGCGTGGGGGCCTGCGCATTCACGATGATGGACTGGCCCGACTCCAATTCCACCTCCAGAACCGGCCCGCTGCGATGGCACTCAAGGACGAGATCGTGCTCTGAATTCCATCGGTCCACGGTGTCCTCCAGCCAGCGGAAGGCTGCTTCTATTTTCTGAAAATAATCGGATTCGTTCATACTCAAGAGATGATGTCGTTCATGTGCAAGAAGACTAACCGCTGCCCTTCCCGCGCGCTGCATCCAACCCTTCGCGCCCTCGGATTTTGCCTGATGGTGGCCACCGCGGGCTGCGGGCAGAAGGGCCCGCTGGTCATGCCCACCCCGCAGTATCCGGCGCCAGCCGCGCCGGCGGGCCCTGCCAGCACCACCCCGTGACCCTCGAGTCCAGCATTCTGCCGGACGCCTTCGGTCGTGATGCCGAGGGCCAGTTGCACTGCGAGGGCGTGCGCCTTAGCAACCTGGCGCAGTCGCACGGCACCCCCCTCTATGTCTACAGCGCTCGGGCCATCCGCCTGGCCTATCGCGCCTTCGCGGCCGCAGCCTCGGCCGAACAACCGCTGTCGGTCTGCTACGCCGTCAAGGCCAACCCCACCCTCGGCATTCTCAAGCTGCTGGCGCGGGAGGGGGCCGGCTTTGACATCGTCTCCGAGGGTGAGCTGTTTCGAGTGCTCAAGGCGGGCGGGAAGGCCAGCCAGTGTGTCTTCTCCGGTGTGGGCAAGCGGGACCATGAGCTCGCCGAGGCACTTCGGGCGGGCGTGGGCTGCATCAACGTCGAAAGCATCGATGAGCTTCGCCAGTTGTCGGCCGTGGCCACTGCAAGCGGGCAGCGCGCGCCCATCTCCATTCGAGTCAATCCTGACATCGACCCCAAGACACACCCCTACATTTCTACCGGCCTCAGAGAGAACAAGTTCGGCGTGCCCATCGAAGAGGCCCTCGATGCTTACCGGCTTGCCAGCGCCCTGCCGGGCCTTGAGATTCATGGGGTCGATTGCCACATTGGCTCCCAGATCACCTCATTGCCACCCTTCCTGGAGGCCACGGAGCGTGTGCTGGCCTTCGTGGACGCCCTGGCTGCAGAGGGCATTCAGATTGGACACATCGACCTTGGTGGCGGCCTGGGCATTCGTTACCACGACGAGTCTCCCCCCTCGGCCACAGACCTTCTGGAGGCCGTCAAGGCCTGTGTGGCGCGCTGGTCCAAGGGGCGCCAGCAGCCCGTGCCCAGGCTGGTCTTCGAGTTTGGCCGTGCCATTGTTGGCCAGGCCGGCGTGCTGCTCACGCAGGTCTGTTTTCTCAAGCCCGGTGCCTCCAAGAACTTCGCCATCATCGATGCGGGCATGAACGACCTCATGCGGCCGGCGCTCTACGAGGCCTGGCACGAGGTCTTCCCCGTCTCGGGCCATGCGGACGCCCCCACCCTGCAGTGGGATGTGGTGGGGCCGGTCTGCGAGAGTGGCGACTGGCTGGCACGAGACCGCGCCCTGGCGCTGGCCCGAGGCGACCTCCTCGTGCTGGCCTCGGCGGGTGCCTACGGGTCTTCGATGGCCTCGAATTACAACAGTCGCCCGAGGCCTGCAGAGGTGCTCATCGAGGAGGCCGGCGAGGTCCAGGTCATACGGGCCCGCGAGGGTCTCGAGGAACTGAAGGATGCGCCCGATGTTCCTCCACAACGCTTCCAGGCGCTGATTTGGATGCTGGGTGGTACAAACGACGATCGCCCCTGGCGTGAGGCACAACCCG
>CAZPRT010000014.1:0-21919 GCA_964589205.1 uncultured Bordetella sp.
ACCACGGCAAGACCACGCTCGTGCGGGCGCTCACCGGCACTGATACCGACCGCCTCGAGGAAGAGCACCGGCGGGGCATCTCCATCGAGCTCGGCTTCGCGCAGCTCGATCTCGGCGACGACCTGCGCCTGGGCATCGTCGACGTCCCCGGCCACGAGCGCTTCGTGCGGCAGATGGTCGCCGGCGCGGGCGGCATGGATCTCGCGATGCTGCTCGTCGCCACCAGTGGACTCCTCGGAAATTACCTCACCGAGATCTCCGCCCCACAGCAGCTCGCTGCGCAAGTCGCTGCATTCACATCGGATAAGTATGTTGTCCTCGCTCTACTGAACATCGTTTTTCTTTTTCTTGGGGTGTTTCTCCACTCCGCGGCAGCCATTATTCTGGTGGTGCCCGTTGTCATGCCACTCGTGCTGGCTGTGGGCATCGATCCCGTCCAGTTTGGTCTCATTGTGACGATCAACCTTGGGATTGGGCAGCAGACCCCACCAGTGGCCAGTGTCTTGATGGTCTCCAGTGCTATCGCAAAGTGCAGCGTCTGGGAGACCACCCGAGTCAACATCTACTTCATTGGTGTCTTGTTCACCGTGCTCATGCTTGTGACCTATGTACCGGTGACCGGCATGGGTCTGGTTGAGTATTTCTATCGCTAATTGAGGTCTGTCGCAATGACCAACATTCTGCTCGAGTCGAGGCAAGGACACATTGCAACGCTCACAATCAACCGCCCCGAGAAGCTCAATGCCATGACCAAGCCACTCTGGCAGGCCCTCGGGTCGGCCTTTGAGCGGCTCTCCACAGATGACAGCGTCCGATGCATCCTCATCCGCGGCGCTGGCGAAAAGTCTTTCTCGCCAGGCAACGACATTGGCGAGTTTGAGACCGAGCGGTCAAACAAGCGCCAGGCCATTGCCTACGGTGAAGTCATGCACAGAACGATTGCGGCCATCTCCGATTGCCCGCATCCGGTTGTGGCCCAGGTGCACGGAATTTGTGTGGGCGGGGGCATGGAGATCGCATCCTTGGCGGACATCCGAATCTGTGGGGAGTCCAGTCGTTTTGGGGCACCGATCAATCGCCTGGGGCTTGTGATGGCCTATAGTGAAATGGGGCCACTCACCAAACTCCTCGGCCCATCCAAAGCCCTTGAAATTCTGTTGGAAGGCCGGATTTTTGGTGCCGACGAGGCACTACGAATTGGCCTTGTCTCCAGGGTTGTCAAAGACACTGAGGTCGAGAAAGAGGCGCAGGAAACAGCCCAACGGGTGGCAGCTGGTGCACCCCTGGTGGCGCGCTGGCATAAGAAGTTTGCAAGGCGCCTTGCCGACGCCGCCCCAATTTCAGCATCCGAGCGTGACGAGTGCTTTGATTGCTTCGACACGGAAGACTTTCGAATTGGCTACCGAGCCTTTCTTAAAAAGTTGCCTCCAGAGTTTGTTGGTCGATGACAGTCAAGAACTCTGACCGCACTGGGCCGCTACGGGGCATCAAGGTTTTGGAGCTTGCTCAGATCATGGCCGGCCCCACCTGCGGCATGATGCTGGCCGACATGGGCGCTGATGTCATTAAGGTCGAGAAACTGCCCTCGGGCGACGACTCAAGGGGGTACCGCGAGCCGAGAATCAATGGGGTCTCTGCTCCATTCCTGATTCTCAATCGAAACAAGCAAGGTCTGGCCATCGACCTCAAGAAGCCCGCCGGTGTCGCGGTGCTCAAGCGCATGGTTCAGAAGGCAGACGTCCTCACTGAAAATTATCGGGCCGGCACCATGGAAAAACTTGGCGTTGGTTACAAGACCCTAAACACTGTCAACCCCCGACTCATCTACGCTGCTGTGTCAGGCTATGGACGAACAGGTCCGATGTCGGAAAAACCCGGCTTTGATCTCATTGCCCAGGGCTTCTCCGGTCTCATGAGCATTACCGGCTATGAGGGGCAACCGCCAGCCAAGACCGGGAACTCGGTTGCAGACATCAATGCGGGAATACTGGCCTGCGTTGGCATTCTTGCCGCACTCGTCGAGCGGAGCGTGACCGGAAAGGGCCAGTTCGTAGAGACCTCTCTCATGGAGGCCGGTCTGCAGCAGACCTACTGGCAGGCGGCCATGTTTTTCGCCAACGGACGCTCAGCCAAGCCACTCGGCTCTGCCCACCCCCTTACGGCGCCCTATCACGCATTCAGGCCGGCCGCCGGCCATCTCAATATCGGGGGTGCCAATCAGGCCAACGGGGAGCGCATCGCCGACACCCTCGGGCATCCGGAATGGAAGACCGACCCACGCTTTGCAAGCAACTCTGATCGCATGCAGCACCAGCAGGAACTCACCCAGCTCATTGAATCTGTTCTCGCACTCAAGGGAACTGCGGAGTGGATCGATGCCTTTGATGCCACCGGTGTGCCAGTGGGGCCAGTGCATTCGATTGAGGAGGCCCTGACCCATCCCCAGGCACTTGCGCGCGAGATGGTGGTGGAGACACTTCATCCAAAAGCCGGCAAGGTAAAAGGGCTCGGGCACCCCATTAAATTTGGCGCATCCTCGAGGCCGATTCCAACCCCCGCACCAGAACTGGGTCAGCACACCATTGGAGTACTTGAGTCCTTTGGATTCACTCCTGAGGAGATCGATTCACTCATTGATCAAGGGGTGGTGCATCAGGCATCGCCGCACGACGAAACAGCCTGAAGTTCTGATGCAATCGGCCGCATCCGACTCACGACTCGGCTCAGAATGCGGTAAGTGTCGCGATCGAACTGCACAGAGTGATCACCGGACAAACAGGCCTGCAGTGCATCCTCGTCCTGTGCCTCTCCAAGGAATGCCCAGTCACGAAAGACGAGCAGGCGGTCTCCTTCTCTGAGGTAGGCTGCGCCCTCGAATGGCCAGTCCTTCACGCGAACCGATGTCAGCACCAGGGAAAGCCGCAGGTGGTGCTCTCGCGGATCCTCACGGCCATCGCAGACACCCTTACAGCGGCCAAGCTGCAGGCCAAAACAAGAACGACCCAGAACACGCTTTTCCAGCCCCAGGTAAGCCTTGCACAGGGTGTTGGCCTCCGCCATCGAACGCAAGGCGCGCTGAGCCTCTGTGACGGTCTCATAGAGGCCATGGCAACGACCCGGGTGATTTCGAATGGCCTCTGTCACCGCCATCGGCTGAACCTGCGGCAGATCCTCCGGCGCACCCAGCACCAGGGTACTGACGGACCGAGTGAGGCGAAGCTGCCGGTTGAAGATGGGCTTCATGGACTTCACCAGTGCGGCCTCGAGCAGCAGCGCGCCGACCTCTCCACCCGTTTTTCGATGCTCAATGCGTCGAACTTGCTGCGACATCTGGAGTTCCCGCGACGACCGGGTGTCACCTGAAAAATGAGACATGACCCTAGCGCGAATGTCCTTGGACTTCCCGATGTAGAGCGGAAGATCGTTCTCACCGTAGAAGAGGTAAACCCCAGGTGAATGGGGCAGCTCATCGATGGCCGAGGGGTCGATGTGGGAGGGCAGGCTCGGGCGTGCCGTGAGCGCACCCACCGCATCCCAGAGCGCCGACTGGCCGATGGACGCCTCGAGCATGTGCCAGAACTGCAAGAGCAGGTCGGCATCGGCCATGGCCCGGTGCCGCCCGATCGGAACAAGCCCATGCCGCTCAATCAGTGTGTCGAGATTGTGTCGGCTCTCCAGCGGGAAAAGCCGCCGAGACAGCTTTACCGTGCAGAGCGTGGGCGCCCGAAATGCCATGCCAATGCTTGCAAAGCCTTGCTTGATGAAGCTGTAGTCGAAGCGCGCGTTGTGGGCCACAAAGATGCATCCGGCCAACTCATCATGTAGTTCGGCAGCCACCTCGCGAAAGGTTGGAGCATCTGCCACCATGTCGTTGCTGATGCCTGTGAGTGACTCAATGAAGCTCGGGATGACGGTCTCTGGGTTGATTAATCTCTCCCAACGCCGAACCCGCCCATCCTCCAATCGAATGACTGCAATCTCTGTGATGCCGTCTCGACTGGGGGTGGACCCCGACGTCTCGATGTCTACAAAGGCAAGGGCGTGGGCTGCCATAAGTGAGTCGGCTCGAGTGACGTCTAGTTCGCGCGTCCCTCGGGAATGCGAACGGTATAGCGAAGAATGATGCGACTGGTCTCTATAAATCCAGTCTCGGTCTTGATGTCTCTCCCAAGATGTAATTGCCAGCGGCCACCCAGACCATTGGCCGCAAGGGTGACCATGCCACGATGAATTCGCAGGCCATTGTTCTGGGCTACATCGTTGAAGCGGGTCTCGCCACCCTGCGTATAGAAGTAAGAAAACCCCAGGCGCACTTGTTGAGTCAGGCTGGTTCCGAAGGCCGTTTGAACTGTGAAGATCGGTTCCTGATCCAGACGTCCCAGCAGCTCACCGAGGTAGATGGAGTCGTTTCGGCCTGAGAAAAGCGCGTCTGCAGCCATCATCCAGCCCCAGGCGCGCGAGAGCTGGTAGTGATGCCCCACCTGAAGCGCCACTCGAATCCGATTCTCTCCGAGATTTCGATTGAACCCCCTGGTTTTCTCAGGATCGTAGGATCCCGTGGGCAGGATCAGGTATCCCCCGACAGCTGCGTATTGCCCTGCGGCTGGGTTTGCGAGAAACCAACGGCCCAGGAACATGGTGAGGTCTCCAGTCGACTGCACCGAGGAAACCGAGGACGGCCATGTCGATCCAGTTGGTTGGATTTCGCCATGGGATACCTGTGCATAACCCACTGCTGGTTTTCCAAGCCACTGGAATGACTGCCCGTACCGAAGGTGCGCAACGGATGCGCGCATGCCGATCCCCGTCTGCACCTTTGCGCCTCTGAGCATGTAGTCCTCACGATTCGAGTACGTGAGGCCAGTCTGCACATAGCGGATGCCAGGATTTGGTGCGATCAGAACATCGGGCGTGAGATCGATGGCGAGCGCCGGGGCACCCACAAGGAGCACCAAACTCACCACGAAACTCGTCGACTTCATCGCTGGATTATGTCAGACAAGCTCCCTCGGCAGGCTTACGCCAGCCCAACTCAAACCACCGTGTTGGGGCTTGCGCCTCCGCGAATGAGGTTGCGAATGCCACCCTTCGGCACGGCCACATCCCCTCGGCGTCGAGGAATCAGGTGCCAGTGGCAATGGAAGACACTCTGACCGGCGGCCTCCCCTGCATTGGATCCCACGTTAAAGCCCGCAATGAGGGGGTCTTCGAGCAGCAGCGCTCGGCGCACGTCGTCAAGCAGCCGCATACAGGCCATCACCTCCAACTGCCCCATGCCGAAGACGTCATGCACATGGCGCCTGGGCAGGATCAGGGTGTGCAGCGGCGTGACGGGGTAGGCATCACGAATGGCAATGGCATGGGTGTTTTGGGCGATGATCTGGCCTTCTTCGATCTCGCAGAATGGGCATTTGAGGGTGCTGAGATTCATGCCCGATCCCCATGCAAGCGCAGTGCCAACAAGCAGTCCCAACCATTTGCCTGCTTGGAATGCCCTTTCCGCGTGCCCTGCCGCATGCTTCTGGGGCATTGGCTAGGCAGGCTGGGCTATCTTGGTGCGTCGCGTGCACCAACCATGACCAAAAACATCAAGCGTCGGGCAGCCTCGCGCGAGCTTCCCACGGCGCGGACTCCCCTTAGAATACGCAGGCCTGAACGTCCCCTCCCACCTCACGACCCGAGATCATCTTGCTGCTCTATGCGCTGGCGGTTCTGCTCTCAAGCTTTCTTCTCTTTCTGGTTCAACCCATCATCGCCAAACAGATTGTTCCGTGGTTTGGCGGATCGGCCTCGGTCTGGTCGGCCTGCCTGACCTTTTTCCAGCTGGTGCTGCTGGCCGGATACGCATACTCAGACCTGGTGCAGCGCCTTCAACCAAAGGCGCAAACGAGCCTGCATGCCGCACTCTTGCTGATGAGCCTCATCAGCCTGCCCATTCTTGCGGCCGACAGCTGGAAGCCCATGGGCGACGAGGCACCGTTGCTTCGCATCCTCGGCCTGTTGGCCGTCACCATTGGCCTGCCCTACTTCATGCTCTCGACCACTGGACCGCTCATTCAATCTTGGTGGGCTCGTGAGCAGCATGACCCCCAAATGGCGCAACGCGCATACCGACTCTTTGCCCTGTCCAACGCCGGCTCCCTGCTGGGTCTCCTATCCTACCCTTTCATCATCGAGCCCTATGTGTCCACACAGCATCAGGCCTGGGTCTGGAGCGCCGCCTACGCGGTGTTCTCGGTGCTGGTGATCCTGGTGGGCCTGAGGGCCATGAGGAGGCCAGTGGCATCAGCCCCTTCAGAGGTTGTGCAGGCCGGCACGGAGGCAGCCACCCATCGCATCCGTCTTCAAGACCACTTTTTTTGGTTCTGCATGGCCGGGCTCGCAACACTGCTGCTGCTGGCCATTTCGAGCCACATCACGCAGAACGTGGCCTCCATCCCGTTTCTCTGGATTCTTCCGCTGTCGCTTTACCTGCTGACCTTTGTACTGGCCTTTGAGGGGCGCGCTGGCCGTGGCTGGTATCGCCGCGAGACATTCATGCTCCCCGCGCTCGCTGTGTCGGCCATCATGGCCTGGGGCCTGGTGGCTGACGATGGAATCATGCGCATCCAAGAAGCGATTCCCTTGTACCTGGGGGGCCTCTTTCTGGTCTGCTTCTTTTGCCATGGGGAGCTGGCCCAGTCCAAGCCACCTGCACGCAAGCTCACCCGGTTCTACTTCATGGTGGCCCTCGGGGGAGCCTGCGGTGGCCTCACCGTCTCTTTGCTCGCGCCTCACCTTGCCCCGTTCTATTGGGAACTCCCAGCCGGCCTTCTTGCAGTGGCGCTCATGGCCCTGTGGGTGGTGCTGCGACAGGTCGACACCTTGTTGCCCACCCGAGTGCTCTTTGTCGTTGGCGCGGTGGCCAGCATGACTGCCACGGTGTACTACGCACACGATCACATCGACAGCCTCTTTCATCAAAATGAGGTGGCCAGCAGAAACTTTTACGGCACGCTGCGCGTGAACGAGGCCCGATATGAGGGGCAAGACCATGCCACTCGACGACTGGTGCACGGCGTGATTCTTCACGGTCTGCAGAGCTCAGACCCTGCCCTGCGGCGAATGGCCACCACTTACTACGGGCCGGAATCTGGCGCCGGCCTGGCAATCAACTGGTATGCGAAGAACCGCCCCAATGGCAGCCGGGTTGGTGTGGTGGGCCTCGGCGTGGGCACCTTGGCCGTATACGGACGGGCCCAGGACCACTACCGCTTCTATGAGATCAATGACGCAGTGATCGATCTTGCTCAGGACCAATTTACGTACTTATCAGACAGTCCCGCCGAGAAAAGCTTTTCTCTGGGAGACGCCCGGCTTCAGCTGGAGCGAGAGCCACCACAAGCCTTCGACGTGCTGGTGATTGATGCCTTCTCAAGCGATGCCATTCCTGTGCATCTGATCACTCAAGAGGCCATGGCGGTGTATCTTCGGCACCTCAAGCCAGACGGTGCCATCGTCTTTCATGTAACCAATCGTTACCTGCGGCTGCCGCCCGTGGTGCAGCAACTCGCCCACGACTCAGGGTTCATGGCCATGCTCCTCTCCCACCAGCCAGACGACACCTCTGGGCGTCTACTGGCCTCCACTGACTATGTGCTGGTGACGCGAAACAAGGCACTCATGGCAGACCCCGACATTCAGGATGCGGAATACATCATCGAGCCCATCCCCGGCCTTCGGCTCTGGACAGACGACTTCAACAACCTCTTGCAAGTTTTGAAGTAAGGCCTGCTATCGCTCGATGTCTTGGCGAATGCGAAGCGCCTCGGCCGCCATGAAGACGGGCGCAGCAGGCTGTTCCAGTGCATCGGTCAGTGCCCGAAGAGGCGGTTCGGCCGCATTCCCGTCGAGGACTGAGGACTGCGCTGCGAGGGGCTCGTTGGCCGCTTCATCTCCCACCTCAGTACCAGCCTCAGCGCCCTCCTCGGGCTTGGATGGTGCCTCGGTCAGTGCGGTCTTCACCTCCTCTGTCGTTCCCAAAGCAGAGGCCACGACTGTGGCCAGGGAGAACCACGACCGCTGGGCCAACGCAAAGATGGCGCCCACCACGGGTGGAGGATCTTCAATCAGATTGACGATCTTGTGGGTGCCCAGGGCCTGGGCATTGGTCTGCCCTGTGAAATAGGGCGACACGTCCTCGTCCCCACGTCCCTCCTCCACAGCCTTGCGGATATCCGCATAAGTGACCGCGGTGCCATCGGGCAGGCGGTGGTGAACACCCCGATCGTCACCTCGTCCGGTGCTCGGGATGTACGCCAGCCGGTCTGATGACCGGAAATCGACAGGTGAAGGGCCCACAGGCACGCTCCTTGGGTGGTTACCCAGGAGCAAGCAAGAACCAAACCAACCCCACAAAGCAGGGCGCCGTGCCCGGCAGGCGCGACCGCTCCTGAAAACAAGGGTTAAGCCGGGATGGCCGGCGCCTTGGTGGCGAACTCTTCTTGTTGAGGCTTGATGGCCACCTCGCCCTTTGCGGCGATGTGGACCACCGTCTGGGAGAGCAACTCGATGCCCAGGGGGCTCAAGGCCCTGCGCCAGAGGCTGCCGGCGTCCTCGCCGGGCAGGACAAAACACCAGTCTTGGGCCACGATGCCGCCTGCATCCCATTTGTCGTTCAGTTGATACACGGTACCTCCCGCAATGGCATCGCCGCACTTCACCGTCCACTCCACGGCCGCCCGCCCCCGATGCCGGGGCAGGAGGCTGGGGTGGTAGCCCACGCCGCCAAGACGGGCCTTGCCAAGTGCCTCATTGGTAATCAGAGCATGGCTATAGGCCGTGACAATGAGGTCGGTGCCGTCCGGAACCTCGTGGCCGCCGACAGATCGAGGATTCTCCTGGATTCGCACGGGAAGCCCATGCTGCTGGGCCAGTCCTGCCAGCCGGTCTTCAGGATCCGTGCAAATGACGCAAGTGATGGCGATGCCGGAGGCTCCCATGAGCCTGGAGAGGACTTCCGAGCCGAAATGTTTTGATCCCACGAGCACGACGTTCATGTATTGACCTTCCCCGTCTTATGTTGCGGCGCATCATAAATCCCACTAGAATGGTGCAAGTTTAACAATCAAAAGAAGGGAATCCCCATGGAAGTCAAAGGCAGCGTAGCCCTCATCACCGGCGCGGGCAATGGCATCGGCCAGGCCGTGGCCAAGCACTTGGCCGGCAAGGGCGCAAAACTCGTTTTGGTCGACCGGGTCGAGGCCGATGCCCAGAAAACGGCCGATGCGGTCGTGGCCATGGGCACCGAGGCCATTGCCATCGGCGCAGACGTGACCTCCGAGGCAGACACGGCTCGCTTCATCGAGGCAGGGCTGGCGAAATTTGGCAAGCTCAACATGGCGGTTGCATGTGCAGGCGTCATCCGCGACGGCCTGATGCTCAGCCCCGACAAGGCCACCGGCAAGATCGGAAAGAAGCTTGGCCTCGACAAGTGGCAGCAGGTCATCGACGTGAACCTCACTGGAACCTTCCTGACCCTGCGAGACGCCGCCGAGGCCATGGCCAACGGTGGCTGGCCAGGCCTGCTGGTCACCATTTCTTCAGTCAACAAGGTGGGCCAGGTCGGCCAGCTCAACTACTCGTCTAGCAAAGTGGCCTGCGCCCTCATGCCCAAGATCATGGTCGGTGAGTTCCACATGCGTGGCATACGGAACATCCGCGCCGTGGGCATCGCACCCGGCTACACCGCAACCCCCATGCTCACTGGCATGAACCAGGATGCGCTGGCCGGCATCTTGAAGGATGTGCACCTGGGTCGGCTGGTCGAGCCGGCGGAGATCGCCTCACTCATCGAGCATTGCGCGGTGAACGAGGCCATCAATGCCACCACCCTCGAGATCACAGGTGGACTCTGCTACGCCGGCGCGATCGCCAAGTAAATCTGTTTGCCTACGAAGCCCGAGGCTGCTCTTGCGGCCCCGGGCTCGGCCGATTCACGAGGTAGACCCCACAAAGAATGGCAACGCCCCCAACCAGGTGGAAGAACTCGGGCGCCTCACCCAGGAGCGCCCAGCCCGCCAGGGCGGCATAAATCGGCCCAAAGTAGAGCACCACCGATGTGCGTGCAGCCCCCAAGTGCTGCTGCATGTAGGAGTAGCAGACATAGGCACCCACCCCCGGGAAGACACCCACCAGCAGCACATACCAGAAGCCAAGCGGCGTGATTGTCCAGTTTGGTGTGAGCGCTGCTTCGATGATTGTGAAGGGGATGAGCACCAGAATCCCACCGGCCGTGATGAGGCTCAGCCTGGCCACGGCCGAGAAGCGTGTTGGCACGCCCTTGAGCCTCAGGGAATAGAGTGTCCATGAGACCACGCAGACCAAGATCCAAATGTCGCCCGGCGTGAATTGAAGGGCGGCCAATTGAGAGAGGTCCCCCTTCATCACCACCCAGACCATGCCCAGCAGGGCCAGGCCAACACCCAGGGACTGCACCCAGCCAAAGGGCTCCTTGAGAAGCTTGGCCGAGGCGTAACTGATCAGCACAGGAGACAGGGCGTAGAGCAGGCCGATGTTCACCGATGAGGTGGTCTGCCCGGCGATATAGACAAAGGCACCACAGATCCACATTCCAAACGCCCCCATGAGCAGAAACTCCCGTCGCTCCTGAGGCGTCAGTGGCCATGCACGGCGGATCTCCCCCACGCAAAATGGCAGCAGAATGCAAAGGGCCACGGACCAGCGCAGCAAGGCCAGGGCATGGGGCTCAATTTCGCCCACATAGAGCCGCGCAATGAGATAGTTCACCGTCCAAAAGGCCGGCGTCACAAAGAGCAGTGCGAGCGACAGACGAACCTGCCAGGTCATGGAATGGCCACCTTGGGCATGCGTTCCAGAATGATGATGGACTTCTCCTGCAGCCAATCGGACTGACGATTCCGATCGTACCGCCGGGGTGCCGGGAGTATGGCAGCAAGCCAGGCCGACTGCTCGGCTGTGAGCGCTGCGGCTGGAATGCCAAAGTAGTGCTGTGCGGCTGCCTCGATGCCAAAGACACCCACACCCCACTCCGCCACATTGAGGTACAACTCAAGAATGCGGCGCTTGTCATGCACCAGCTCGAGCATGCCCGTGAGCACGACCTCCTGACCCTTGCGAACAAGGCTGCGCTCAGAGGACAGAAACAGATTCTTGGCCAATTGCATGGTGATCGTGGAACCACCCCGCTTGATCTTTCCTTTGCGAAGGTTGTCTCTGGCTGCCTTCTCAATGGCCTCCCAGTCGATGCCATCGTGCTGGGTGAAGCCGGAGTCTTCTGCGGCCACCACGGCACGCTTCACCTGCGACGAGATGCGGCTGTAATCCACCCAGCGGTGTCGCAGAACGACTGGTCGAGACTGAACCATGGAGAGACGCGCCTGCTCTGCACGCATGAAGGATGTCGTGGTCGGGTCCACGAATCGAAGCCAGACCACCTGCGCAAAAAAGAAGATCTGCGCCACCAGCACGAGGCCCAGGAGCAGGCCAACCGACCAGCGCATCCATCGCCAGATGCGCCGCATCAGTCTGACTCACCCCGAAGATGTCGAACGATCTGCTGGGCCAGTGTCTCTGAGATGCCGTCAACCGTCTTCAAGTCATCCACGGAGGCTGCTCGCAGCCCCTGCAGGCCACCGAATCTGGCCAGCAGGCGCTGACGCCGCTTCGGCCCAATGCCCTCGATGTCGTCAAGCACAGAGCCTTGCCGAGCCTTGGCCCGCTTGGCCCGCATGCCTGTGATGGCAAACCGGTGGGCCTCATCCCGAATCTGTGCCACGAGCAGCAGGGCCGCATGATCACGGCCCAAGGCCAGCTCTCGGCCATCCACATAGAGCAGACGCTCAAGGCCCACCTTGCGACCCTCGCCCTTGACCACGCCGATCAAGACGCCCGTGTCATGACCGCATTCCTCAAAGACCTGGGCAGCCATGCTGAGCTGCCCCTTGCCCCCATCGATGAGCACGAGGTCCGGAAGGCTCTCGACTTCGCCATAGCGGCGCAGCAGCGCCTGTCGCATGGCGGCATAGTCGTCTCCCGGTGTGATGCCCTCGATGTTGAATCGACGGTACTCGCTCGGCTGCATTGCATGGTGGTGGTAGACGACGCAAGAGGCCTGGGTGGCCTCGCCAGCGGTGTGACTGATGTCGAAACACTCGATGCGCAACAAGGCAAGGTCATCCTGAGCAACAAGCCCCAGCGTGTCGGCCAGCAGCCTCGTCTTGGCCTCCGCACCACCCTGCTCCTGGGCACGCCGGGCCAGGGCGAGGCGTGCGTTGTCCTCGGCCATGCGCAGCCAATCCCGTCGCTTGCCCTGCGGTGCGTGCAGTAGCTTCGGCGGGCGCGCTGTGCTCGACCACCACTCGAGCAGCGCCTCCACTGCCCCCTCCCGATTCAAGACCAGGGTTGGAATGCTGGTCGTGTTGCCGTAGTGATGGCCCACAAAGGCCACCAGGGCCTCATCAAGCACAGACTCCTGATCCTGATCGAGGCCAGATGGATTCATGGAGAAGTGGGCTCGGTCTCCCAAATGACGACCACCTCGCACCATGGCCAAATTGACCACGAGTCGATGGCCATCCGTCGCCACCGCGAGGATGTCACAGTCCTGGCCATCCTCGGCCTCCATCGCGTGCTGCTGCAAGACACGCGAGAGGGCCGAGATTTGATCTCGAAAGACTGCCGCCTCCTCAAAGGCGAGCCGCTCAGAGGCCTCGACCATGTCGGCCTCCAGGCCCTGCAAGACCTCCTCATGGCCGCCCTTGAGAAAGGCCAGTGCCCGCTGGGTGTCCCTGGCGTAATCTTCCGAGGAGATGACGCCCACGCAGGGCGCGCTGCACCGATGAATCTGGTGGAGCAGACAGGCTCGCGACCGATTCGAAAACACCGAGTCTGCACAGCTGCGGAGCTGGAAGACCTTCTGAAGAATCTGGATGCTCTCCTTCACGGCCCAGCCATTCGGAAAGGGGCCAAAGTAATCGGCCTGCCGATCCACTGCCCCCCTGTAGAAACTGATTCTGGGAAAGGCATGCCGACTCATTCGCAGGTATGGATACGACTTGTCGTCTCTAAAAAGAATGTTGTATCGCGGCGACTGGGTTTTGATCAGGTTGCTCTCGAGCAGCAGGGCCTCTGCCTCAGACCGAACCACGGTGATCTCCGCCCGGTGAATCTGCGAGACCATCTTGGCAATTCGGGGGCTGTGCCCATGCTTATGGAAATAGGACGACACCCGCTTCTTCAGATGACGAGCCTTGCCCACGTAGAGCAGCTCATCGGCCGCACTCCAGAATCGGTAGACCCCGGGTGCAGCCGGCAAGCCCTTTAAGAAGGCGGCGATCTCTTCCGGGGTCATCTGATCAAGGCTTGTTTGGCCTGCCCCACCACAGCAAGAAACATGGCCTCCGTGAGCCGGCCCGTGTTCACGTTGTAGCGGCTCGGGTGATAACTGTCGACAAGACACAACTGGCCGAGATGGTGCTCCGCACCGTGGGCAAAGGCATGGGCTGAGGCGCGCAGGCCCAGGGCCTTGACCACCGCCTGGTGCGAGACCGCTCCAAGGGCGAGCACCACACGTGGTCGCTGCGACAAAAGCTCTGCCCGAAGATAACCGCCACAGGTGCGAACCTCTTCACCGGTGGGCTTGTTGGCCGGCGGAAGACACTTCACCGCGTTGGTGATCCGACAGTTGTAAAGCGTGAGTCCATCATCGCGGTGCAGGGAGCGCGGTGCACTCGAGAAGCCGTGCGCATGCAGACTGCCATAGAGGAGGTCGCTGCAGGCATCGCCCGTGAAGGGACGGCCCGTGGCGTTGGCGCCATGCAGGCCTGGGGCCAGGCCGACCACCAGCAACTGCCCTGCGGCGTCACCGAAAGGGGGCACCGGCGCGCAGAAGTAACTCGGGTGGTCTGCCCGAACGGTGTCTAGAAAGCCTGCAAGCCGCTTACAACGTCGACAGCCCGCGAGTGCCTCCATGCTCACGCATCCGGCAGGAGCCGCGCCAGGCTTCGCCGCGCGGGCGCAGTCAGAAAGTCAGGCATTCGGCGTGGCAGTTCATCGAGCGCCCGAATGCTGAGGTCGGGCCGATTGCAAATCAGGGTTGCATCACAGCCAGCCTCAAAGGCCGCCTGCGCACGATCGGCCACATCCTCATAGATGGCGGCACCCGCCATGGCCAGGTCGTCGCTGATCACCACGCCTTCAAAGCCCAGACGCCCCCTCAGGATGTCTGTGAGCCAGATCCTTGAGAATCCTGCGGGCTGGTCGTCGACGGCCGTGTAACGAATGTGGGCCGGCATCACGGCCGACAGGGGTGCATCTCCCATCCCCAGCCAGGCATAAGGGCTCGCATCATCGGAGAGGATGGTCTCCAAGGGGCGGTCATCGACTGGTAGCGCCAAGTGGGAGTCGGCCTGCGCCCAGCCATGCCCCGGGAAATGTTTTCCACAATTGTGAAAGCCGGCCATTCGAAGGCCATGCATCACGGCAGAGGCCAGCATGGTCACCAGTGCCGGGTCTCGGTGAAGGGAACGGTCGCCGATCACCGCGCTCTGGCCATGGTTGAGGTCGAGCACAGGCGTGTAGCTGTAGTCCACCCCCACGGCCCGCAGCTCTCGGGCCAGGGTCACGCCGGCCTGTGTGGCGCGCTGCATGGCCTGGGCCAGCGCCGCTGCGCTGGGCTGGCCCGAGAGGCCCTCGCCCAGGCTCCGAAAGGAAGGCAAGGCGGTAAAGCCCTCTCGAAACCGCTGTATGCGGCCACCCTCATGGTCAACAGAAATGAGCAAGGGGCGGAGGCGGTGAATGGCCGTGGTCAGCGCCTTGAGCTGGTCCACCGACTCAAAGTTGCGGCTAAACAAGATGACACCACCCACCCAGGGATGCATCAGGCGCTCAGACTCCTCTGCGGTGAGCGCAAAGCCCTCCACATCGATGATCAGGGGACCAAGGCTCATCGCTTCTCCACCACGGCAAAGGCCTGGGCCATGGTCTGCTCATCGGAGAGTGACACATGCACGACCAGCCCCTCCCGCTCCAAATGTTCAGCCAGTTCACCGTGGGCCACCACCACGGGGGCCCCACGCGCATCGTTGAGCAGCTCGAGCCGCTGCAGGCCCATCGGCCTTGAGAGGCCACAGCCCAGCGCCTTTCCCACAGCCTCCTTGCCAGCAAAACGCTTGGCCAGATAAGACACTGCACGCTCCGCTGGCTGCGCAGCCGAGCCCTGATGCGCGGCAAAGCGCTCGCGCTCTGTCGGGCCGAGAATTCGATCAGACAGCCGCCCACCCCAGCGGCTCAGAAGGGTTCGCATTCTGTCAGTGAGCACCACATCCGTTCCAACCCCAACAATCATGCCGCAGCCTCCCGCATCAGACGTTTCATTTCCCGAACAGCCTCGCGCATGCCCACAAAGACCGCGCGCGACACGATGGCGTGGCCAATGTGGAGCTCGCGCACGCCTGGCAACGCGGCGACCGGCTGCACATTAAAGTAGTTGAGCGCATGGCCCGCGTTAAAACGCATGCCCAGGGACTGTATGACCTCTCCTGCCCTTGCAAGACGGTTCAGCTCCTGCCGCACCGATGGCCGATCAGGATCACGGCCCTGGGCATGAAAGACCTCTGCGTAGGGGCCCGTGTGCACCTCACAGACTTCCACCCCAAGGTCGTGGGCTGCGCGGATCTGCTCTGGTTCGGCGTCGACAAAGGCGCTCACAGTGATGCCTGCGTCTCGCAAAGCCCTCACCATGGGGCGCAGGGCCGCGGCCTGGCCGGCCACATCCAGGCCACCCTCGGTGGTGATCTCTTGTCGGCCCTCTGGCACCAGCATGGCCATCTCGGGTGAGACCGCCACGGCAATGGCCACCATGTCGGCAGTGGCCGCCATCTCCAAATTGAGCTTGATCTGGGTATGGGTGCGTAGCCGGTCGACATCGGCGTCTTGAATGTGCCGCCGATCCTCACGCAGGTGAACGGTGATGCCATCGGCACCGCCCAGGTGGGCCTCCACAGCCGCCCAGATTGGATCTGGGTCGTAGGTGCGCCGCGCCTGCCGAAGCGTGGCGACATGATCAATGTTCACACCCAGCTCAATCATCGAACAGTCTCTCTCAAACGGTGAAGGTCACGAATGGTTTCACGGGACATCAGCTCCGCACCACCCAAATGATGCCGTAGGAGCGCCCGGAGCAGGCGTTTGGCCTGCGAGGCCACGCCGGGGTCGGCCAGGGAAGGGGCGAAAACATCAAGCGGATCATCGAACCGGGCCAAGGCCTGCACCAAAGGCTCTGATACGGGCTGCCCATCCAGGCCACTCTCTGGCCACTGGTCGCTTGCAGCATCGAAGCTCGGCAGCACCCCCATCTCTCGAAGCAGTCGGCACTCAAACTGGCGCAGGATGGGTTCGATGAGACTGAGCTCGCCCCGCGACAACGAGGCCAGCCCGAAGAGCGCAGACCGGTAGGCATCGAACAGAATGGGATGGGCGTCTTGTCGGGGCAGCAGGCGTATGATCAGTTCATTGAGGTAGAAGCCTGCCAGCAGGGCCTCTCCAGAGAGCACGGGCATGCCGCCCTGCCACTCCGCGGCCATCAGCGTTCGCAGGTCTCCTTTGTTTGCATATCGAACCATGATCGGCTGGAACGGCTGCAGCAGGCCGCGCAAGGCCGATCTTGGCCGCCGCGCGCCCCGCGCAACCAGGCCAAGCCTGCCCTCGGCTCGGGTGAGCACCTCGACGATGAGGCTGGTCTCCCGCCAGGCCAGGCTGTGCAGGACATAGGCCTCATTCATATCCGAAGCTGCGCACCGCCTTGTCGTCGTCGGCCCAGTTTTCTTTGACTTTCACCCATAGCTGGAGATGCACGGGCTGCTCGATCAGTTTGATGATGTCTCGGCGTGCCTCCGTGCCGATTCTGCGAATACGGTCGCCACCCTCGCCGATGACCATGGGCTTCTGAGAGGCTCTGGCCACCACGATCGTGGCATCGATCTCAACCCGCGGAGTCTCAGGCGTGGCCTCTGCAAATCGTTCAACGACCACGGTGGCCTCGTAGGGCAGCTCATCGCCCATGAGCCGAAAGAGTTTTTCCCGTATGAGCTCAGCACACATGAATCGAATACTCCGGTCGGTGACCGTATCAGCCTCCACCAGCGCGGGCTGCTCGGGCAGGCATTCAGCAAGCGCCTCGGCGAGCACATCGACCTGAAAGCCCTTCTCAGCAGACACCGGCACCAGTGCGGCGAAGCTGCGGGACTCCGACAGGGCCTGGGCGATGGCGAAGGCCTGGGCCTTGTCGCGCTCGGTCTTGAGCAGGTCTGACTTGTTCAAGGCCACCAGGACTGGCAAGTCTTTGGGCAGCATGGTCAGCACCCGCTCATCCTCTGCCAACAGACGACGGGCCTCAATGACCCACAAGACCGCATCGACATCGGCCATGGATGAGACCGCCGCCTTGTTCAGATGGCGGTTGAGTGCGGCCTGATGGAGATGCTGAATCCCCGGCGTGTCCACAAAGAGGATTTGGTGATCGGATGTCGTGCGCACACCAAGAATTCGATGACGCGTGGTCTGCGCCTTTCGGGAGGTGATGCTCAGCGGCATGCCCACCAGTTCATTGAGCAGGCTGGACTTGCCAACATTGGGACGACCCACGATGGCAACCATCCCCGCGCGGTGCATGGCGATCAGGCTTTCTTTTGCGTGGCGCTAAATTCGAGCCGGGCTTGGGGCGCCTCGGGGGCTGGCTTCTTCGCGCGACGGCGCTTGGCCGGCACAGCCGCCATGGCGGCCTGGGCAGCCTGAAGGGCCTCTGTGGCAGCAGCCTGCTCAGCAGCCCGGCGACTCGCGCCACTGCCAAGGGCTGCGATGGAGAGTTTGGCCACGGCACACTCCACCTCAAAGACCTGGTTATGGGCAGCGCCAAGCGTGGCCACGACCTGATAGGCCGGCAGCGGCAGGCCGTGACCCTGAAGGAATTCCTGAAGGAGGGTCTTGGCATCCTTGCCAAGGGTGGTGGCATCGACCTGCCGAAGGATGGGCAGGTAGAGCGATTCGACCACCCGTTGGGCCTGCTCGTAGCCACCATCGAGGTAAATGGCACCAATGAGTGCCTCCAGGGCATCGGCCAGGATGGAGGGGCGACGAAGCCCACCGCTTTTGAGCTCTCCCTCACCCAAAAGAAGATTCTGGTGGAGTGAAAGGGACTGGGCAATGTCGTGCAAGGCCCCCTGTCGCACAAGGCTGGAGCGGACCCGGCTGAGATCCCCTTCGGCAAACCCCTCGAGTTCTTTGTAGAGAAGCCCGGACACCGCCAGGTTCAGAACGCTGTCGCCCAAAAACTCGAGCCGTTCGTTGTGCGGAATGCCATGGCTTCGGTGTGTGAAGGCCAGACGCAAGAGGTCCTGATCCTGAAACCGGTAGCCCAACCGGGTCTCGAGATCAGTCGGCTCGGTCATTCGATGCCGCCCAACCTGGAGAAGTCGCCCGAGAACACCTCCGAGGCATTGAACCAGATGACCACGGCCTTGCCCACCAGATTGCGTGCTGGAACAAAGCCCCAGATGCGGCTGTCGGCCGAATTGTCTCGGTTGTCACCCATGGCGAAGTAATGACCCTCGGGAACCTTACAGCGCATGCCACCCGGCGTGCGCTCGCAGGCCTCTCGGTTCGGAAAAGACTCCAGGAAGAAAAACTCTGGCGCCCCGAGGTCATTGAGGGTGTCGTACTGACGCGTTCCGAGCTGCTCGGTGTAACGACGAGAGGCACGAACTGCGCCTGGGTCTACAAAGACGCCTTTATCCACGCGTGGAATCCGCTGGCCATTGAGCACCAACTGCTTGCCCTCGAAGACGATCTCATCGCCCGGCAGACCAACGATCCGCTTGATGTAATCGACAGACTCATCCTTGGGGTATCGGAAGACCGCCACATCGCCGCGGGCGGGCTGCCCAGTGGGCACGACCAAGGTGTGGACCACCGGCAGGCGAATGCCATAGCTGTACTTCTGAACCAGGATGAGATCGCCAATCCGGAGGGTCGGAATCATGGAGCCCGATGGAATGTTGAAAGGCTCAAACAAAAAAGAGCGCACGAAAAAGACCAGGAACAGCACCGGGAAAAAGCCCGCCGTGTACTCCAACCACGCTGGCCGACCCGACCCGGCAGGACGAGCCTTGCGCCAGACGAATCGGTCTGCAAACCAGAGGGCACCAGTGGCCAGGCACAGGAGCAACAGGATGAGTGCGAAATTCATGAATCAACCTTCAAAATGGCCAAGAAGGCCTCCTGCGGGATTTCCACCGTCCCAACCTGCTTCATGCGCTTCTTGCCCGCCTTCTGCTTCTCGAGCAGTTTGCGCTTTCGGCTGATGTCTCCCCCATAGCACTTGGCCAACACATTCTTGCGCAAGGCCTTGATGTTCTCGCGGGCCAGGATGTTCACGCCGATGGCGGCCTGCACGGCCACATCAAACATCTGCCTGGGAATGAGTTCGCGGAGCTTGGCAGCCAGTTCACGACCACGGCTCTGGGCATTGGCTCGGTGCACAATGACCGAGAGGGTGTCGACCCTGTCGCCATTGATGAGAATGTCCATCTTCACGACATCGGAGGCCCGGTACTCCTTGAACTCGTAGTCCATGGAGGCATAGCCACGCGAGACCGACTTCAGCTTGTCGAAGAAGTCAAGCACGATCTCGTTCATCGGGATCTCGTAAGTCAGGTTCACCTGCCGACCGTGGTAGGTCATGTTGGTCTGCACACCACGCTTGGACGTGCAGAGCGACATGACCACCCCGACGTAGTCTTGCGGCATGAAGAGCATGACATTCACAATGGGCTCGCGGATCTCCTCAATCTTGGATGCGTCGGGCATCTTCGAGGGATTGTCGACATCGATCACGCTGCCATCCTTCATGAGCACCTGATAGACCACTGTGGGCGCCGTGGTGATGAGATCAATGTTGTACTCACGCTCGAGCCGCTCCTGGACGATGTCCATGTGCAAGAGCCCAAGAAAGCCGCACCGAAAGCCAAAGCCAAGCGCCTGGGACACCTCTGGCTCAAATTGAAGGGCTGCGTCGTTGAGCTGCAGCTTCTCCAGGGCGTCTCGCATGATGTCGTATTCACTCGACTCCACCGGATACAGGCCAGCAAAAACCTGCGGCTTGACCTCTTTAAATCCAGGGAGGGCCGAGGGAGCCGGCTTCTGCGCGAGGGTCACAGTATCGCCGACCTTCGCCGCCTTGAGCTCCTTGATGCCAGTGATGATGAAACCCACCTCGCCCGCAGAGAGCACATCGCGCTGCACGGACTTGGGCGTAAACACGCCGAGCTGCTCGACCACATGGGTCGAGCCTGTGGCCATGAGCAGAATCTTCTCGCGGGCCGCAAGCCGCCCGTTGATGATCCTCACCAGCATGACCACACCCACATAGTTGTCAAACCATGAGTCGATGATGAGGGCCTGCAGGGGTGCATCCGGGTCGCCCTTGGGAGGCGAGATCTTCGCCACGATCATCTCGAGGATGTCGCGAACCCCCTCGCCCGTCTTTGCACTGCAGCGAATGGCATCCTGGGCCGGCAGCCCAATGACATCCTCAATCTCCGCAATGGCCTGCTCTGGGTTGGCCGCGGGAAGGTCGATCTTGTTGAGCACTGGTACCACCTCAACCCCAAGGTCGAGCGCGGTGTAGCAGTTGGCCACGGTCTGGGCCTCAACCCCCTGTGAGGCGTCCACCACCAACAATGCACCCTCGCAGGCCGAGAGGGATCTGCTGACCTCATAGGAGAAGTCGACATGACCCGGCGTATCGATGAGATTAAAAAAATAGCGCTCACCATTGAGCGCTGTGTATTGAAGTGCCGCCGTCTGGGCCTTGATGGTGATGCCACGTTCTCGCTCGAGGTCCATGGAGTCGAGGACCTGCGCCTCCATCTCGCGGTCGGACAGCCCACCGCAGAGCTGGATGATTCGATCTGCCAGTGTGCTCTTGCCGTGGTCGATGTGAGCGATGATGGAAAAGTTTCGGATCTTCTGCACGCTAGGGCCGGACGGGGACGAATAAGACACCCTCGCCGCGTCGGACCAAGAACGCCACCACCTTTTTACGGTCGAGGCGCTCTACCAACTGTGCAAATTGTTGCACCGAAGCAATCTGGGTGTTGTTCACCGACAAGATTATGTCACCCTGGCGCAACCCAGACCGTTCCGCGGGCCCCTTGACCCCGGACACCAGCACTCCTTCAACTTTTTTACCAGCAGACTTCTCAACTGCCGTCACGGAGAGCCCGAGCCAGTTCACCGCCTTTTCCACAGGGGGCTTCTCCGGCGCAGATGGCGCTGCGGCGGTGCGCTCGGGCTCCAGTTCGGCAACGATCACGCCCAAGGTCTTGGCCTGGCCTCGACGCCACACCTCTAGGCTTGACTGCGTGCCGGGCTTGGTATTGCCCACCAGTCGGGGGAGGTCGGAGAATTTTTCGACCTTTTTGCCCCCAAATCGCGTGATGATGTCGCCCGGCTCCACGCCAGCCTTGGCGGCTGGACCGCCCTCCTCCACACTCCGAACCAAGGCACCCGCAGCAGCCTTCAGGCCCAGGGCCTCGGCCACGTCTCGTGACACCTCGTCGATGGCCACGCCAATGCGGCCCCGAACCACCCGGCCGCCGGCCCTGAGTTGGTCGGCCACCCGCTGGGCCTCATCGATTGGAATGGCAAAGGAGATGCCCATGAAGCCACCGGTGCGGCTGTAGATCTGGGAATTAATGCCAATGACCTCGCCGTTCATGTTGAGCAGTGGCCCCCCGGAATTGCCTGGGTTCACGGCCACATCGGTCTGGATGAAGGGCAGGTAGTCGCCGGTGTCCCGACCCTTCGCACTCACGATGCCCGCCGTGACCGTGTTCTCCAG
>CAZPRT010000015.1:0-21822 GCA_964589205.1 uncultured Bordetella sp.
CCATCCGCGAGGGCGGCCGCACCGTCGGCGCAGGCGTCGTCGCTAAAGTGATCGAATAACCCAAGGACCCAGCATGCAACAGAAAATCCGCATTCGTCTCAAGGCGTTCGATTACAAACTCATCGACCAGTCTGCACTCGAGATTGTCGACACCGCCAAGCGCACCGGTGCGGTGGTGCGGGGCCCAGTGCCCCTTCCCACCCGTTTCCGTCGCTTCGACATTCTTCGCAGCCCCCATGTGAACAAGACCTCACGTGATCAGTTCGAGCTGCGCACCCACCAGCGGCTGATGGACATCGTCGACCCCACCGAAAAGACGGTCGACGCCCTCATGAAGCTCGACCTTCCCGCCGGCGTGGATGTGGAAATCAAGCTGCAGTAAGCCGAACTTGCAAGATCGGCCGCTTGTGTAATAGACTAATCGGCTTTCCCGCGCTGCTCCTTCAAAGGCGGCGTTGGCAAAACCCAGCAGGACCTATTTGGAATTTAATCAGCCCCAGCCAATCGCAGCTGGGATCGGAGAAAAGATGAGCCTTGGACTTTTAGGTCGCAAGGTTGGCATGACCCGTGTGTTCACGGACGAGGGAGACACCATCCCCGTGACCGTGATCGATGTGTCAGACAACCGCGTCACCCAGATCAAGTCAACCGAGACCGACGGCTACAGCGCCGTTCAGGTTGCCTTTGGCGTTAAGCGCGCCTCCCGTGTACTGAAGCCGCAGGCCGGCCATGTTGCCAAGGCAGGTGTTCAGGCCGGTGAACTGATGCGTGAATTCCCCGTGTCGGCCGAAACACTGGCCAGCATGGCCGCAGGCCAGCACCTCACGGTCGAGATCTTCACGCCTGGTCAGATGGTTGATGTCACTGGCACCACGCAGGGCAAGGGCTTTGCCGGCACCATTGCTCGACACAACTTTGCTTCCCAGCGTGCCTCTCACGGAAACTCACGGTCACACAACGTGCCGGGCTCCATCGGCATGGCCCAAGATCCGGGCCGCGTGTTTCCAGGAAAGAAAATGCCTGGCCACGATGGCGCAGCGCGTCGCACCACCCAGAACCTTGAAGTGGTTCGTGTGGACACGGCCCGCCAGCTCGTCCTCATCAAGGGTGCGGTGCCTGGCTCCAAGGGCGGCCACGTGATCATCCGTCCAGCCGTTCGCTCGGCTGCGAAGGCATAAGGGGCTCGCCAACATGGAACTCATGCTCTTAAACGAAGCCGGCCAGTCCGCCGGCACGGTGCAGGCCAACGATGTCGTCTTCAACCGCGACTTCAACGAGCCCCTCGTGCACCAGGTCGTGGTGGCCTATCAGGCCAATGCCCGCAGCGGCAACCGCGCGCAGAAGGATCGCAGCGAGGTCAACAAGTCGACTCGCAAACCCTGGCGCCAGAAGGGCACTGGCCGTGCCCGTGTGGGCCGCGCCTCCAGCCCCCTGTGGCGTGGCGGTGGCAAGGTCTTCCCGAACTCGCCCGACGAGAACTTCAGCCACAAGCTCAACAAGAAGATGTACCGCGCCGGTGTGCGTTCCATCTTGTCGCAACTGGCCCGCGAAGGCCGCCTGGCCATCGTCGAGAAGTTTGAGGTCGAGGCCCCCAAGACCAAGCTCGTGGCCGAAAAGCTCAAGCAGATGGGCATGGACTCCGTGCTGCTCATCACCGACAACCTCGATGAGTCCTTGTACCTGGCCTCTCGAAACCTGCAGAGCATTGCCGTCATCGAGCCCGAGGCCGCAGATCCAGTCTCCTTGGTCTATTTCGACAAGGTGCTCATGACCCGTGCTGCACTGGCCCGTTTCGAGGAGATGTTTGCATGAACCAGGAACGCCTCATGAAGATCCTGCTCTCGCCAATCGTCTCTGAGAAGAGCACCCAGATTGGTGAGCAGAACAACCAAGTGGCCTTTCGTGTGCTGCAAGATGCCACCAAGCCAGAGATCAAGGCGGCCGTTGAACTCATGTTCAAGGTCCAGGTCGACACCGTTCGGGTGCTCAACCAAAAGGGCAAGGCCAAGCGTTATGGCAAGACCAGTGGCCGTCGGCGCGACACCCGCAAGGCCTACGTCAGCCTGGCCCAAGGCCAGGAAATTAATTTCGTTGGGGAGGCTGCGTAATGCCCATCGTCAAACTCAAGCCCACCTCGGCTGGCCAGCGCGCCATGGTCAAGGTGACGCATCCGCACCTGTACAAGGGTCGTCCTCTCGAGGCGCTCACTGAGCATCAGTCCAAGACTGCGGGCCGCAACAACCTTGGCCGCATCACCACGCGTCATCGTGGTGGTGGCCACAAGCAGCACTACCGCATCATCGACTTTCGTCGCCTCAAGGATGGCATTCCTGCCAAGGTCGAGCGCATCGAGTACGACCCCAACCGCAGCGCCCACATCGCCCTGCTCTGCTATGCAGACGGCGAGCGCCGCTACATCATCGCGCCCAAGGGCGTGGAGGTTGGCACCGAGCTCATGAATGGATCGGAGGCACCCATTCGTCCGGGCAACACACTGCCCATCCGCAACATCCCCGTGGGTTCAACCATCCACTGCATCGAGATGCTCCCGGGCAAAGGCGCCCAGCTGGCTCGTTCGGCCGGTGGCAGCGCCCAGCTTCTGGCCCGTGAAGGCACCTACGCCCAGATTCGTCTGCGCTCCGGCGAAATCCGTCGCGTGCACATCGAGTGCCGGGCCACGATGGGTGAGGTGAGCAATGGTGAGCACAACCTGCGTCAGTACGGCAAGGCCGGCGCCATCCGTTGGCGTGGCATTCGCCCAACCGTGCGCGGTGTGGCCATGAACCCCGTCGACCACCCACACGGTGGTGGTGAGGGTCGAACGGGCGAGGCCCGTGAGCCCGTCAGCCCTTGGGGCACGCCCACCAAGGGCTACAAGACCCGCCGCAACAAGCGCACCACCTCCATGATTGTGACCAGCCGTCACAAGCGGAAATAAGCCCTAAAGGAACCAGCACAGATGTCACGTTCTGCCAAAAAAGGTCCGTTTGTAGACGACCACCTTTTCAAGAAAGTCGAGATTGCGGTCGAGTCGAAAGACAAGCGCCCCATCAAGACTTGGTCCCGTCGGTCCACCATTCTTCCCGAATTCGTGGGCCTGACCATCGCCGTTCACAACGGCCGTCTTCATGTGCCTGTCTACGTGACAGACAACATGGTCGGCCACAAGCTCGGCGAATTCGCCCTGACCCGCACGTTCAAGGGTCATGCCGCCGACAAAAAGGCCAAGAAGTAATCGGCCCCGCGCAGAGACCAGAGGACAAACATGGAAACTTCCGCAAAACTCAGGGGCGTTCGCCTCTCCGCCCAGAAAGGTCGGCTCGTGGCCGACCTGATCCGAGGCAAGCCGGTTGAGCAGGCGCTCAACACACTGGCCTTCACCCCGAAAAAGGCGGCGGTGATCGTCAAGAAGGTTCTCGAGTCGGCGATTGCCAATGCCGAGCACAACGATGGCGCAGACATCGATGAGCTCAAGGTCACCTCCATCACCGTGGAGCGTGGCACCAAGCTGCGTCGCTTCTCCGCACGAGCCAAGGGCCGTGGCGTTCGGATCGAAAAGCCGACCTGCCACATCTGCATCACCGTCGGTAACTAAGGGCCAGACATGGGTCAAAAAATACATCCCACCGGATTCCGTCTTGTTGTTTCCCGCAACTGGTCGTCACGTTGGTTCGCCAACCCCCGCGACTTCAGCAAGATGCTCAATGAAGACATCCAGGTTCGCGACTTCCTTAAAAAACGCCTCAAGAGCGCTGCTGTGGGTCGCGTCCTCATTGAGCGCCCTGCCAAGAACGCCAAGATCACCATTTTCAGCGCCCGTCCCGGCGTTGTGATTGGCAAGAAGGGCGAAGACATCGAGGCCCTCAAGACGCAGCTCTCCACCATGATGGGCGTGCCTGTGCACGTCAACATCGAAGAGATTCGCAAGCCAGAGGTCGATGCCCAGCTCATCGCAGAGAACATCACGCAGCAGCTCGAGAAGCGGATCATGTTCCGCCGAGCCATGAAGCGGGCCATGCAGAACGCCATGCGCCTTGGCGCCCAGGGCATCAAGATCATGAGCTCGGGCCGTTTGAACGGCGCCGAAATCGCCCGCACCGAGTGGTATCGCGAGGGCCGTGTGCCCCTTCACACCCTTCGGGCCGACATCGATTACGGCTTTGCCGAGGCCAACACCACCTACGGCATCATTGGCGTGAAGGTCTGGGTCTACAAGGGCGACACCCTGGGCCGGGCCGATGCGCCGGTCTCCGCAGAGCCTCCGATGGCCGAGCCCAAAGATGAGAAGAAGCCACGCCGGGCGCCCGCGGCACCGCGCAGGGTCAAGGCCGAGGGCGATGCGCCTGTTGCTGCAGCCCCTGAGGGTGATGCAAAGCCTGCCGTGAAACGTGTTCGCAAGGTCGCAGCCACACCGGCCGCAGACAAGCCCGCAACCTAAACCAGACAAGCCAGAGGTTCTCCATGTTGCAACCCTCACGCCGGAAGTATCGGAAAGAACAAAAAGGCCGAAACACAGGCCTGGCCACACGCGGTGCGAATGTGTCGTTTGGTGAATTCGGACTCAAGGCCACCGGCCGCGGCCGCCTCACCTCACGCCAGATTGAGGCCGCCCGTCGTGCCATGACCCGCCACATCAAGCGTGGTGGTCGCATCTGGATCCGCATTTTTCCGGACAAGCCCATTTCACAGAAGCCTGCCGAGGTTCGAATGGGCAACGGCAAGGGCAATGTGGAGTATTACGTGGCCGAGATTCAGCCCGGCAAGGTGCTCTACGAGATGGATGGCGTCGATGAGAACCTGGCCCGTGAAGCCTTTCGCCTGGCCGCTGCCAAGCTGCCCTTGGCCACCACCTTCGTGGTTCGCCAGGTGGGCCGTTAATTCAAGGAATCCGAGACATGAAAGCCTCTGAACTTCGCACCAAGAACGACACCGAACTCCAGCAGGAGTTGGAGTCGTTGCTGAGGGCCCACTTCAACCTGCGCATGCAGCATGGCACCCAGCAGCTCACCAACACGGCCCAATTGGGCCATGTTCGCCGCGACATCGCCCGTGTGCGCACCCTCCTTCGTCAAAGGACTTCGGCATGACCCAGACCGCCTCCCTTACTCGGACCTTGGTGGGCCGAGTCGTCAGCGACAAAATGCAAAAGACTGTCACGGTGCTTGTTGAGCGCCGGATCCAGCACCCCATTTACGGCAAGTTCATGGGTCGCAGCAAGAAATACCACGCCCACGTGGAGCAAGAAGGCATTCAAATGGGCGACACCGTCGAGATCTCCGAAACCCGGCCCATCTCGAAGACCAAGGCCTGGGCAGTCACCAAACTCATCAGCAAGGCCGTGGTGGTTTAAAGCGTTTGTAGGTTATAGTAGAGGGCTGTTCTCGATTGTCTTCCCGTTAGCGGGCCCAAAACTATCTGAGCGTGTTTTTGAAGTTGATGTCTGCTCAGACAAGTTGGGAGCAGGTCCTTCCATTTTGTTGTGTATGTTGAACTGAGGAATCAGGAATCATGATTCAGATGCAATCGCGTCTGGACGTCGCCGACAACACCGGCGCCCGTTCGGTCATGTGTATCAAAGTGTTGGGTGGATCCAAGCGCCGCTATGCCGGCATTGGAGACGTCATCAAGGTGTCCATCAAAGACGCAGCCCCCCGTGGCCGCGTGAAGAAGGGCGAGATCTACAACGCCGTGGTGGTTCGAACCGCCAAGGGCGTTCGCCGCCCAGATGGCTCACTCATTCGCTTCGATGGCAATGCCGCCGTGCTGCTCAATGCCAAGCTGGAGCCCATCGGAACGCGCATCTTTGGCCCAGTGACCCGTGAACTCCGCAGTGAGCGGTTCATGAAGATCGTGTCCCTGGCCCCTGAAGTGATTTAACAAGAGTAGAGATCAGACCATGAACAAGATCCGCAAAGGCGACGAAGTCATCGTGATCACCGGCCGCGACAAAGGCAAGCGTGGCGTGGTGCTGCGCCGTGTCGACGACCAGCACCTGGTGGTCGAGGGTGTGAACATCGTGAAGAAGCACACCAAGCCCAATCCCATGAAGGGCCAGCAGGGCGGCATCGTCGACAAGACCATGCCCATCGACCAGTCCAACGTGGCCATCTACAACGCGGCCACCCAGAAGGCTGATCGCGTTCAAATCCAGATTGCCGAGAACGGTGAGAAGCAACGGGTCTTTGCCTCGAACAAGGCCGCCGTTCCCACCGCCATCAGCAACGCCTAAGCCTCGCGCACCAAAGGAATCCAAATGTCACGCATGCAAGAAATCTATCGCGACAAGGTGGCCCCGGAGCTCATGACCAAGTTTGGCTACAAGAGCGCCATGGAGGTGCCCCGCCTCTCGAAGATCACCCTCAACATGGGTGTCGGAGAGGCCATCGCCGATAAGAAAGTCATCGAGAACGCCGTCTCCGACCTCACCAAGATCGCCGGCCAAAAGCCCGTGGTGACCAAGGCCCGCAAGGCGATTGCCGGCTTCAAAATCCGTGAGGGCTATCCCATTGGCTGCATGGTCACCCTCCGTGGCAACCGCATGTACGAGTTCCTCGATCGGTTTGTCACCATTGCACTGCCCCGCGTACGCGACTTCCGCGGCATCTCCGGAAAGTCTTTCGACGGCCGTGGCAACTACAACATTGGCGTGAAAGAGCAGATCATCTTCCCCGAGATCGAGTACGACAAGGTCGATGCCGTCCGGGGCCTCAACATCAGTGTCACCACCACCGCAAAGACCGACGAAGAGGCCAAGGCACTCCTGTCTGCCTTCCGGTTCCCGTTCAAATCCTGACCTAGGACAGACATGGCAAAGCTCTCCCTCATCAATCGCGAAAAAAAGCGCATGGCCACCGTGAAGAAGTTCGCAGCCAAACGCGCGGCCCTGCAGGCCATCATCGACGACCAGTCCAAATCAGAAGAAGAGCGTTACGAGGCACGCCTCACGCTCCAGAAGCTGCCCCGCAATGCCAGCCCCGTGCGGCTCCGCGCCCGCTGCCAGCTCACCGGCCGCCCGCGTGGCACGTTCAAGATGTTTGGCCTTGGCCGCGCCAAGATTCGAGAGGCTGCCTTCCGCGGTGAGATCCCGGGTCTCACCAAGGCCAGCTGGTAACCGTTTGCACAACCAAGTACAGAGTTAAAAAGGGTCTCATCTTATGAGCATGAACGATCCCATCGCCGACATGTTTACCCGCATTCGCAATGCACAGCGGGTGGAAAAGCGTTCGGTGCAGATGCCATCCTCCAAGATCAAAGTGGCCATCGCCACCCTGTTGAAGGATGAGGGCTACATCGATGGCTACCAGGTCCGTCAAGAGGGTCCCAAGGCCGACCTCGAGATCAGCCTGAAATACCACGCGGGGCGCCCCGTGATCGAGCGCATTGAGCGCGTCTCACGCCCTGGTCTGCGGGTCTACAAGGGCTGCGAATCCATTCCAAACGTCATGAACGGATTGGGCGTGGCCATTGTGTCCACCTCCAAAGGCCTCATGACCGACCGCAAGGCACGTGCCACAGGCATGGGCGGCGAAGTCATTGGCATCGTGGCGTAAGGAGGGCACGAATCATGTCACGCATCGCAAAGTATCCGGTTGCACTGCCGTCTGGCGTTGAGGCTCAACTCTCGGCCGAGTCCATCACCGTCAAGGGTCCATTGGGCGTGCTCACCCAGCCCCTCACGGGCGAGGTCACCATTGCCAACGAGTCTGGCCAGCTGATCTTCAAGGTGGCCAACGACTCTCGTCATGCCAAGGCCATGAGCGGAACCCTCCGCGCACTGGTGGCCAACATGGTCCATGGCGTGTCCAAAGGCTTCGAGAAAAAGCTCAGCCTCATCGGTGTGGGCTACAAGGCTGCAGCACAGGGCAAGTCGCTCAACCTGGCCCTCGGCTTCTCCCACCCCGTCGACTACGCCCTGCCCGAGGGCATCAAGGCGGAAACGCCATCACCCACGGAAATTGTCATCAAGGGCATCGACAAGCAGCGCGTTGGGCAGGTGGCCGCAGAGGTGCGCGCCTTCCGTCCCCCCGAGCCCTATAAGGGCAAGGGTGTTCGCTACATCGACGAAGTCGTTCAGATCAAAGAAACCAAGAAGAAATAACGTCGAGTCATCGACTCAGGAACCGCATCCATGGACAAGAACCAATCAAGACTTCGCAGGGCACGGCAGGCACGGGCCAAGATCCACGAACTCCGCGTGCATCGGCTCTCCGTGCATCGCACGAATCTTCACATCTACGCGGCCATCACCGACCCGACTGGCGAGAAGGTGCTGGTGTCGGCCTCCACCGTTGAGGCCGAGGTTCGTGCGCAGCTGGCCTCCCAGACAGGCAAGGGCGGCAACGTGGTCGCGGCCGCGTTGGTCGGCAAGCGCGTGGCCGAGAAGGCCAAGGCCGCTGGCATCTCATCGGTCGCATTCGATCGCGCGGGCTTCCGTTATCACGGACGCGTGAAGGCATTGGCAGACGCAGCCCGCGAGGGCGGGTTGCAGTTCTAAGCGGACACAAAGGACACAAGACATGGCAAAAATGCAGGCACGGGTCAACACCGAAGAGCGCGATGACGGCCTTCGCGAGAAGATGATCGCCGTCAACCGCGTGAGCAAGACCGTCAAGGGCGGCCGCATCCTCGGCTTTGCTGCGCTCACCGTGGTGGGCGACGGCGACGGCAGCATCGGCATGGGCAAGGGAAAGTCCCGTGAGGTGCCGGTGGCTGTTCAGAAGGCCATGGACGAGGCCCGCCGCAAACTGTTGCGCGTGCCTCTGAAGGGCGGCACCTTTCACCACGCCGTCATGGGCAAGCATGGTGCCTCCACGGTCCTCATCTCACCAGCCCCCAAGGGCACGGGCATCATCGCAGGCGGCCCCATGCGGGCCATCTTCGAGGTCATGGGCGTGAGCGACGTGGTGGCCAAGAGCCTCGGCTCGAGCAACCCCTACAACATGGTTCGCGCCACCCTCAATGGCCTCAAGCAGATGCACACGCCGGCCGATGTGGCCAACAAGCGCGGCCTGTCCATTGAACAGATCCTGAACTAAGGGGCGCAAGATGAACAAACCCACTCTGACTGTGAAGCTGGTGCGCAGCCCTGCAGGCACCCGGTCCGATCACCGTGCAACGGTGTTGGGCTTGGGCTTGAAGAAGATGCATCAGACCCGCGTCCTTGAAGACACGCCCGCTGTGCGCGGCATGGTCAACAAGGTCTCCTACATGGTTCAAATCATTTAAGGCTTGTCATGAAAGACTCCATGCGACTCAACACGATCGCGCCAGCTGAAGGCGCGACACATGCCAAAAAGCGGGTTGGCCGGGGCATTGGTTCGGGCCTCGGAAAAACCGCGGGCCGCGGCCACAAGGGCCAGAAGTCTCGCTCCGGTGGATTCCACAAGGTTGGCTTCGAGGGCGGTCAGATGCCCATGCATCGTCGTCTTCCCAAGCGTGGCTTTACCGCACCCTTCGGACGCTTCACCGAAGAAGTGCGCCTGTCTGAAATTCAAAAGCTGCCCATCGACCAGATCGACCTGCTCGCCCTCAAGCAGGCAGGGGTGGTCTCGGAGCTCGCGCGCCATGCCAAGGTCATTCTGTCGGGCTCGATCAGCCGCAAGGTGAGCCTCACGGGTCTGGGCGTGACGGCTGGTGCCAAGGCTGCCATCGAGGCGGCCGGTGGTTCGGTCACCCTGCCGGTGCCGGCCGAGAAGGTCCGCAAGCTGCCGCCGAAGAACAAGGCGGCCTAAGGCCCAAAGCCACGAGACCCAAAGACCCCCATGCTGCCCAAAGTCGATAAATTCGCCGACCTGCGCAAGCGCCTGATTTTTCTGGTGCTGGCCCTGGTTGTCTATCGCCTTGGTGCACACATTCCGGTTCCTGGAATCGACCCAGAAGAACTGGCCAAGCTCTTTCAGTCTCAGGCTGGCGGCATTCTCGGCCTCTTCAACATGTTCTCTGGTGGTGCGCTCTCACGGTTCACCGTCTTCGCCCTCGGGATCATGCCGTACATCTCGGCCTCGATCATCATGCAGCTCATGTCCGTGGTCTCACCCACGCTCGAGGCCCTCAAGAAAGAGGGCGAGGCCGGTCGCCGCAAAATCACGCAGTACACGCGCTACGGCACAGTGGTGCTGGCCATTGTGCAGGCCATTGGCATTTCCGTGGCATTGGAATCACAGCCGGGCCTGGTGATCGACCCAAGCCTCATGTTCCGGTTCACCACCGTGGTCTCGCTGGTGACTGGCACCATGTTCCTCATGTGGCTGGGCGAGCAGATCACCGAGCGTGGCCTCGGCAACGGCATCTCCATCATCATCTTCGCAGGCATTGTGGCGGGCCTTCCTGGTGCCCTGGCCGGCCTGTTTGAACTGGTTCGCACAGGCTCCATGAGTGCCCTGGCCATGCTCTTCATCATCGCCCTGGTCGTGCTGGTGACAGCATTCGTGGTCTTCGTGGAGCGCGGTCAGCGCCGTATTCTGGTGAACTATGCCAAGCGCCAGGTGGGCAACAAGATCTACCAGGGTCAGACCTCTCATCTGCCGCTCAAGCTGAACATGGCTGGCGTGATCCCGCCCATCTTCGCCTCGAGCATCATTCTGTTCCCGGCCACCCTCACGTCCTGGTTCAGTGGTGGCCCCGATGGCGGCATGCGTTGGCTTTCCGACTTCGCAGCATCTTTGTCACCAGGCCAGCCGCTCTACATCGGCCTCTATGCCGCCGCCATCATCTTTTTCTGCTTCTTCTACACGGCCTTGGTCTTCAACAGCAAAGACACGGCCGACAACCTGAAAAAGAGTGGAGCCCTTATCCCGGGCATCCGCCCCGGCGATCAGACGGCGCGCTACATCGACAAGATCCTCATGCGCCTGACCCTCGTGGGCGCCATCTACATCACGCTGGTCTGCCTGCTGCCCGAGTTCTTGGTGCTCCAGTACAACGTGCCGTTCTATTTCGGCGGCACCTCATTGCTGATCATCGTGGTGGTCACCATGGACTTCATGGCCCAGCTTCAGTCGTACGTGATGTCTCAGCAGTATGAAAGCCTCATGAAGAAGGCCAACTTCAGAGGGATGGGTCAGTAATGGCAAAAGACGATGCCATCCAGATGCAGGGTGAGATTGTGGAGAACCTCCCCAATGCCACCTTCCGCGTCAAACTCGAAAATGGCCATGTGGTGTTGGGACACATCTCCGGAAAGATGCGCATGCATTACATCCGCATCCTTCCAGGAGACAAGGTCACCGTTGAACTGACACCCTACGATTTATCCCGAGCCCGAATCGTTTTTAGAGCGAAGTAAAAGAGGAATCATCATGAAAGTTCTTGCATCCGTCCGGCGCATCTGCCGCAACTGCAAAATCATCAAGCGGCACGGCGTCGTGCGTGTGATCTGCACGGACCCGCGTCATAAGCAGCGCCAAGGTTAAGGAGGAAGTCCCACATGGCCCGTATCGCCGGAATTAACATTCCCAGCCATCAGCACACAGAGATTGGCCTCACCGCCATCTACGGTGTTGGCCGCCCTCGCGCACGCCTGATCTGTCAGGCCGCGGGTGTCACGCCCACGAAGAAGGTCAAAGACCTCACCGATGATGAACTCGATCGGCTGCGCACCGAGATCGGCAAGTTCACCACCGAGGGTGACCTGCGTCGCGAAATCTCCATGTCGATCAAGCGCCTGATGGACCTTGGCTGCTACCGTGGTCTGCGCCATCGCAAGGGCCTGCCGGTCCGTGGTCAACGCACCCGCACCAATGCCCGTACCCGCAAAGGTCCGCGCAAAGGCAGCATCACCCTCAAGAAATAAGTAGGAGAAAGACATGGCCAAAGCAGGGCAATCTGCCAATCAGCGCACCCGAAAGAAAGTTCGTAAGAATGTGACCGACGCCGTCGCGCACATTCATGCGTCGTTTAACAACACCATCATCACCATCACCGATCGTCAGGGCAATACGCTCTCATGGGCCACCTCTGGCGGTGCTGGCTTCAAGGGGAGCCGAAAGAGCACGCCCTTTGCTGCCCAGGTGGCGGCCGAGGCAGCTGGCCGCGTGGCATTGGAGTGTGGTGTGAAGAATGTGGAAGTTCGGATCAAGGGCCCCGGCCCAGGTCGTGAATCCACCGTCCGGGCGCTCAATTCGCTCGGCATGCGCGTGACCCAGATCTCCGACGTGACACCGGTGCCCCACAACGGCTGCCGGCCGCCCAAGCGTCGCCGTATCTAAGTCACATTCACCAGTAAGCCCACCGTCTGGCTTGGCCAGACATTCCAAGGCCGATGACCTCGGCCTTGGCTTTCGAAAAAGGAAATCGAAGTGGCACGTTATGTTGGTCCTCGTTGTAAATTATCCCGCCGTGAAGGCACCGACCTTGGCCTCAAGAGCGCCCGTCGGTCCCTTGACTCCAAGTGCAAACAAGACAGCAAGCCTGGTCAGCATGGGCGCACCTCGGGTGCCCGCACATCCGACTACGGCAAGCAGCTGCGCGAGAAGCAGAAGGTCAAGCGCATCTACGGCATGCTGGAGCGCCAGTTTCGCCGTTACTTCGCCATGGCCTCCCTCAAAAAAGGGAACACGGGTGAGAGCCTGCTGAAACTCTTGGAGTCGCGGCTCGACAACGTGGTCTATCGGATGGGCTTTGGCTCGACCCGGGCCGAGGCTCGTCAGCTGGTCAGTCACAAGGCCATTCTGCTCAACGGGAAGCCCTGCAACATCCCTTCGGCGCAGGTGCGGCCGAACGATGTCATCTCCATCGTGGAGAAATCCCGTGGCCAGGCTCGCATTGCCTCCTCACTGGAGCTCGCAGAGCAGAACGGCTTTCCGGGATGGGTCACCGTAGACACCAAGAAGATGGAAGGGGTCTTCAAGCAGGCGCCCGACCGCGCCGACATCTCAGCCGAGATCAACGAGAGCCTGATCGTTGAGCTCTACTCCCGCTAATCGATTCGATTGACAAGGAACCACATGCTGAACGCTTTTCTCAAGCCCCGCATCATTGAAGTCGAGCCCATGGGCGGCCATACCGCCAAGATCGTCATGGAGCCGTTTGAACGCGGCTTCGGACACACCCTTGGCAACGCCCTTCGTCGCGTGCTTCTCTCCTCCATGGAAGGCTATGCCGCCACCGAAGTTCAGATCGCTGGCGTCGTGCACGAGTACTCCACCATCGAGGGTGTTCAGGAAGATGTCGTCGACGTTCTCCTGAACCTCAAGGGCGTGGTCTTTCGTCTTGAGGGCCGTGCAGACGTGCTGCTGTCGCTGCGCAAGCAGGGCCCGGGTGTGGTCACGGCCGCCGACTTCGACCTCCCACACGATGTCACCATCCTGAATCCCGATCACGTCATTGCCAACCTCTCCGACGACGTTCGCCTGGAGCTCCAGGCCCGTGTGGAAAAGGGCCGTGGCTATGTGCCAGGAACCCTGCGAGACATTGGCGATGAGTCCACACGCTCGATTGGCCGAATTGTTCTCGACGCCTCCTTCTCACCCGTTCGTCGCGTGAGCTATGCCGTGGAGAGCGCCCGTGTGGAGCAGCGGACAGACCTCGATCGACTCGTCATCGAGGTGGAGACCAACGGCGTGATCGACCCCGAAGATGCCGTGCGCCAGTCCGCCCGAATTCTCGTCGAGCAGCTCTCGGTCTTTGCAGCCCTCGAGGGCGGAGAGCCTGCCGCGGAGGCCAGCCGGTCTGCCCAGGTTGACCCAATGCTCATGCGCCCTGTCGACGACCTCGAGCTCACCGTGCGGTCGGCGAACTGCCTGAAGGCCGAGAGCATCTACTACATCGGCGACCTGATCCAACGCACCGAGAACGAGCTCCTGAAGACACCGAACCTCGGCCGCAAGTCGCTCAACGAAATCAAAGAGGTGCTCGCCTCACGCGGCCTGACCCTCGGCATGAAACTCGAGAACTGGCCACCGGCCGGCATCGAACGCTAAACACGAAGGAGAAACGTCATGCGTCACCGTCACGGCCTGCGCAAGCTCAATCGCACCTCGAGCCATCGATCTGCGATGTTTCGCAACATGGCCAATGCCTTGCTGCGGCATGAGGCCATCAAGACCACCCTGCCCAAGGCCAAAGAGCTGCGCAAGGTGGTGGAGCCCCTGATCACCATCAGCAAGAACCCCAGCCTGGCCAACAAGCGGCTCGCCTTCAATCGGCTGCGTGATCGCGAGATCGTGGTCAAGCTCTTCGAGGAAATCGGCCCACGTTATGCGAGCCGTCCTGGAGGCTACTGCCGCATCCTGAAGTGGGGCTTTCGCCAGGGCGACAACGCGCCCATGGCCCTCATGGAACTGGTGGATCGTCCCGAGGCTGGCGAGGTTGTCGAGGCCAATTAAGGCCTGCCGGTCTTAAGGCTTTGTCTTCCCGAGAGGCTCGGCGCCGCCGCGCCTCTCGGAATCTTCAGCGCCCCGCAAGCCACTGGGCTGCATCCAGGGCTGAGTACGTCAGCACACCATCCGCGCCTGCGCGCTTAAAACACATCAAGGCCTCCATCACGGTGGCCTCCTCATCGAGCCAGCCGTTGGCAGACGCCGCCTTGAGCATGGCGTATTCCCCGCTCACTTGGTAGGCAAACGTGGGCATCCCGAAGCTCGACTTGATTCGGTAAACCACGTCTAGATAAGGCATGCCGGGCTTGACCATGACCATGTCCGCACCCTCGGAAATGTCGAGTGCAACCTCTCGGTGGGCCTCTGCGCCGTTGGCTGGATCCATCTGATAAGTCTTCTTGTTCGAGCCGCCCAGGTTGGCTGCGGAGCCCACGGCCTCGCGGAATGGGCCGTAGAAGCTCGAGGCGTACTTCGCCGCATAGGACATGATTCTGGTGTGGATGAGGCCCTGGGCCTCCAGGGCCGCTCGAATGGCGCCGATTCGGCCATCCATCATGTCGGAGGGCGCCACCATGTCCACGCCGGCCTGGGCCTGCATCACGGCCTGCTGGCACAGAATGGCCACCGTCTCGTCGTTGAGGATGCGACCCTTGTCGTCGATCACGCCGTCCTGGCCATGGCTGGTGTAAGGGTCGAGGGCCACATCGGTCATGACCCCAAGGTCTGGGCAGGCTGCCTTGATGGCGCGAACCGCCCGGGGCACGAGGCCCTCTGGGTTGAAGGCCTCGCGGCCGGAAGGGTCCTTCAGACTCGCCTCGATCACCGGAAACAGGGCCAGCAAAGGAATGCCGAGCGCATGTGCCTTCTCGGCCGTTTTGACGAGCAGGTCGATGCTCTGGCGGTGCACCCCAGGCATGGAGGCGACTGCCTCCGACCGGCCCTGGCCATCGAGCACAAAGACGGGGTAAATCAGATCTTTCACACTGAGTCGGTTCTCTTGCACCAACTGGCGAGACCAGTCGTCGCGGCGGTTGCGGCGGGGACGGCCTAGCGGATAGGGCGCGAGGACGGGTGCATGCTTGGTCATCGGTTGGGCTCCTGGTGAGGGGTGGCGGGGGCCGATGCGGCGGCCAACGCAGGGGGCGTGAGGCCAAGCCAATCGGTGATTCGCTCGAGCACCGGCTCACGACCGGTGCGCTTGAGGCCCGAGAAGGTGGAGGCGGTGAGGCCGCCACCCCAGCGAGGGCCAGCATTCTGAATTTGGGTCAGGGCAGCCTGCAAGGCCTTGGTCTGCTCTTGACGGTTGAGCTTGTCGGCCTTGGTGAGCAGCACATGCACGGGCAGCCCCCGTGGGCCGAACCAGTCGAGCATCTGCTGGTCGAGTGGGCCCAGCGCGTGGCGAATGTCGCTCACGAGGATGAGCCCAACCAGATTGGGCCGACTCTCGAGATATCGACTCAGCTCGGCCTTCCAGCGGCGCTGGGTCTGGGCATCGACCTTGGCGTAGCCATAGCCAGGAAGGTCTACGAGGCGCCCAACGTCTTGCTCCAGGCAGGACAGGGCAAAAAGGTTAATGAGCCGGGTGCGACCCGGTGTCTTGCTGGCAAAGGCGAGCTTGCGGCGTTGGCACAGCACATTGAGCGCCGTGGACTTGCCTGCATTGCTGCGCCCGGCAATGGCAATCTCGGGTGTGTCACCCCTCGGAAGTTCGGAGACTTTGGCTGCGCTCTGCAAGAAGGAGACCTCCGCGAGCAGGCGCGCGAGACTGGGTCCATCGACCGTCGAAGCCGGATTCGACTGGCCTGTGTCGGTTGGGGTTCCCTGGCGGGATAGAGGGCCGTGAGGCAGAGTGGTCAAGGCTTGCAATCGGGTCGGATGTTCTAAACTAAGGGATTATTACAACCCTCACCATCCTTGGAGTTTGACATGTCTAGCACGCGCACCCGCAGCCTTCTCAGGGCCCTTCCGTTTGTTGCCGCCTCGGGCCTCGCGAGTGTGGCCATGGCGGCTGGCCCCTCGACTGCACCGAAGGCCGACATCACCAAGGGCCAGGCCGTTGCCGCAGCGGTGTGCGCCGCATGCCATGCCGTTGATGGCAACAGCGTCACACCGGCCAATCCCATCCTGGCTGCTCAGCATGCAGCCTACATTGCCAAACAGCTTCATAACTTTAAGGTGAAGCCAGGGGCCCAGAAGGCCGAGCGAGAGAACGCCATCATGGCGGGCTTTGCAGCCACCCTCTCCGATGAGGACATCCGGAACGTAGCGGCCTTCTATGCATCCCAGCCCATCAAGCCCAGCTATGCGCAGAACAAGGAACTCCTGCCGCTGGGCCGCAGTGTCTACCTCGGTGGTGTACCACAGCGCGGCATTCCCGCCTGTGTGGGCTGCCATGCGCCCACTGGTGCGGGCATCCCCGCCCAGTATCCCCGTCTCTCTGGCCAGCATGCTGAGTACACAAAGGCGCAGCTGGTGGCCTTCCGCTCGGGCCAGCGTGCCAACAGCGCCCAGATGATGACCATCGCGTCGCAGTTGTCCGATCGTGAGATAGAGGCCGTTTCTGTCTACGTCGCCGGACTCCGTTAACCCCCCAGTCGTCTCCGAGGAGGCCTTCGACCGAGAGGCACTGGCTTCTCGGACCCAGGGCCTTCAACTCCAATCGGGGGCCGCCTGGTTTCGGGGCCTGGTGGAGCTGATGAGCTCCATGCGATTTGCCATTTCGGCGCTCACCATCGTCTGCATCGCGAGCGCGATCGGCACGATCGTCACCCAGAATTCGCCGCCCATCAATTACGTCAATCAATTTGGCGCCTTCTGGGCGGAGGTCTTCTCCAAGCTCGACCTCTTTCGGGTCTACAACGCGCCATGGTTCCTGCTGGTGATGGTGCTCATGCTGGTCTCCACCAGCCTGTGCGTCACCCGCAACACGCCCAAGATGATCAAGGAGGCCCGGGCCTGGCGCATGCATGTTCGCGAGTCGGCATTCGCAGCCTTTCGTCAACGCTTTGCTTTGCCAGCCCAGCCCAAGGCGCAGGCCGATGCCCAGGTGTCGCGCGTCTCGGAATGGCTCAAGCAACGGGGCTACCAAGTACGGCAGCCGGTCGAATCCGCCGCGGGCATGCCCGTGCTGGTGGCCAAGAAAGGTGGTGCGGGTCGACTCGGCTACATTGCAGCCCACCTGTCGATTGTGGTCATTTCCCTGGGCGGCCTGCTCGACAGTGAGGTGCCCACGCGCGTGATGGCCTGGTGGTGGGACAAGGCCCCGGTCGAACTTGCCTCGGTCACCAACGAGACCGTTCCTGCCTCGTCCAAACTTCCCCAGTCCACGCCAACCTACCGGGCCAACCTGCTGATTCCTGAGGGGGAGCGTTCAGACCTGGCGGTGATCAACCAGCCCAAGGGGGCCTTCCTGCTCGACCTTCCCTTTGAACTTGAACTCAAGACCTTCCGGGTGGAGTACTACTCCACCGGCATGCCCAAGCTCTTTGCCAGTGACGTCATCCTGCGAGACAAGAACACGGGCGAGACCAAGACCACGACCATCGAGGTCAACAAGCCGCTCATCCACGACGGCATTGCCATTTATCAGTCGAGCTTTGATGACGGTGGCTCGGCCCTCAAGCTGCTGGCCCATCCGCTCAAGGGCCCATCTCGAAAGCCGCTGGAGATCGACCTGCGTGTGGGCCAGTCCATTCCCCTGAGGGGCGGGGACGAGACCATGGGCTTGGAGATCAATGGCTTCAAACCCATCAATGTCGAGAGCCTGTCTGATGGGCCGGGCCGCACCGATGCCTTCAAAGAGCACGTGGCCTCGGTGCTCTCGCCAGCGGTCAACAGCGAGAAGAACGCAAGCCTTCAGAATGTGGGCCCGAGCTTCAATTACAAGCTGCGCGACGCTGCTGGGCAGGCCCGGGAATATCACAGCTACATGCTGCCCTTTGAGCTCGATGGCAGTCGGGTTTTTCTCACCGGCATGCGGGAGTCTCCGGACGAGTCCTTCCGCTACCTGCGCATCCCGGCCGACCAGGACGACTCCCTGCAGGAGTTCCTGCGAATTCGGGCTGCCATGGACGATCCCGCGGCCCGGCTGGCTGCAGCCCAGGCCTTTGCGCGGGGCGCGGCCCCGGGCAACCTGCAGGACGCACTCACCCAGAGCGCCATTCGGGCCCTGGATGCACTGGCCGAGGGTGGCCTGATCAACCTGGCAGCCATCATGGAACAGACGGTGCCCGAGGCCGAGCGGGAACAGGCCGCCGACGTCGTGGTTCGCATGCTGAGTGGTGCCTTCTGGGAGCTTTGGCAGGCTGCTCGGCAGCGGGATGGTCTGGCCCGGTTGCCGTCGGAGGAGCCGCATCAAACCTATGCACAGCGAGCACTGACTGCCTACAGCGACGCCAAGCTCCTGGAGTCTCCCCTGCTGGTCACCATGGTCGACTTCCAAGAGGTCAAGGCCTCGGTCTTCCAGGTCACCCGGTCACCAGGCCAGTCCACGGTCTATCTCGGCTGCCTCTTGCTGGTCTTGGGCATCTTCGCCATGCTCTATGTGCAAGAGCGGCGTGTCTGGGTCTGGATGCGCCCCGAGGGTGACGGCCAGGGGCTGCGGGTGGCGGCCTCGTCCCCTCGCCAATCCCTGGATTTCGAACGAGAATTCAAGGCCCTTGAGTCTGTCTTAGGGGAATCGTCCAAAGGAAAAACGCCATGAATACATCGGTGATGCAAGACCTTTCCGCAGCCGAACTCACCCCGGTGGGTGGCGGGCGGCTCAATTGGCTCGACGCCGCCTTTACTGTGTTGCTGCTCGCCGGCGCGGCCTATGCCTCCCAGCAGTACGGCAACTTCATGGACATCTACGAAAAGGTGATCCTCTGGGCTTGCGTGCCGAGCATTGTCTTCCTGGGCTGGCTTTGGCCAGCCATGCGCCCGTATCTTGTGGGCTGTGCGGCCCTGGCCTTGCTTGGCATCTCAGCGTATGGCGCAGACATGGCTCGGGCCGAGACCAGCTTTGTGCTCAAGTATTTCCTGAGCTCCCAAACCGCCATCCTTTGGATGTCAGCCCTGTTCTTCCTGGGCTGCGTCTTTTATTGGGTGGGCGTGCTGAGCCGAGGTGCCACGGCCCTCTGGGCCGGTTCCGTGCTCACCTGGGCGGCCTGTGTCATGGGCTTTGTGGGGATGCTTGTGCGCTGGTATGAGTCCTACCTCATCTCACCCGATGTGGGCCACATTCCGGTGAGCAATCTCTACGAAGTGTTCGTGCTCTTTGCAGTCATGACAGCCCTCTTTTACCTGTTCTATGAGCAGCGCTACCGCAATCGCAGCATGGGTGCCTTCGTGTCGCTCATCATCGTGGCGGCCGTGGCCTTTCTGCTCTGGTACACCGCGACCCGTTCGGCCCACGAGATCCAGCCGCTGGTGCCTGCGCTTCAGTCTTGGTGGATGAAGATTCATGTGCCTGCCAACTTTGTGGGCTACGGCACCTTCTCCATCGCGGCCATGGTCGCCTTTGCCTACCTCATCAAGGTGAATGCGGCCGCCACCAACTGGAAGGCCCTGGCACCGCTCTTCATCCTGGGGGTGCTCCTCTGCCTGGAGCCCCTGGCCTTTAGCCGCTCTGGCTTTTCCGACTTTTGGGCCCTTTACTTTGGCATCTCGGCCGTCTTTGTTGGCGGCGTGATTCTTGGACGGCGGCGAATTGCGGAGGCCCTGCCCTCACTCGAGGTGCTCGACGATGTCATGTACCGGGCCATTGCCATCGGCTTTGCCTTCTTTACCGTGGCCACGATTCTGGGCGCGCTCTGGGCGGCGGAAGCCTGGGGCACTTATTGGCAATGGGACCCCAAAGAAACCTGGGCACTGATTGTCTGGCTGAACTACGCGGCCTGGCTGCACCTTCGGCTCATGAAAGGACTGCGTGGAACATTTGCGGCGTACTGGTCGCTCGTGGGCCTGCTCATCACCGGCTTTGCATTCCTGGGCGTGAACATGTTCTTGTCCGGTCTGCATTCGTATGGTGCGCTCTAAGGACACGCGCGACCTTCGAGGCGAGGCCCTCGAGCCTTTCATCACGCCGCAGTGGGCCTGGGCCCGCCGACACTTCATTGCAGCAGGCCTGCTCGCCGGAGCTGGCCTTGGTCATGGCCTGCCGGTGAGCGCCTCGGCGGCCAAGCCGCCACCCCTCCCCGGGAAGGCGGCGGGGCCCGTCATCCTCGAGAAGCTCACCCCTTGGGACGACGTCACCAGCTACAACAACTTTTATGAGTTCGGCACGGGGAAGTCCGACCCGGCGCGGCATGCTCCAAAGCGGCTCCAGACCAGCCCCTGGGCCATTGAGGTGGGTGGCCTTGTGGCCAAGCCCCAGACCATCGGCATCGAAGAGCTGCTCAAGCTGGCGCCCATGGAGGAGCGCACCTACCGGATGCGCTGTGTCGAGGGCTGGTCGATGGTGATCCCGTGGGTTGGCTACAGCCTGTCTGCACTCATTCGGCGGGTTCAGCCCCTGGGCTCGGCCAAGTATGTGGCCTTCACCACCCTGGCCGACCCGAAGATGATGCCCGGCCTGCGTTCACCCGTGCTCGACTGGCCTTATGTCGAGGGCCTGCGGCTCGATGAGGCCCAGCATCCGCTGACGCTGCTCTCCTTTGGCCTCTACGGACACCAACTGACCGCACAGAACGGCGCGCCGGTGCGGCTCGTGGTGCCCTGGAAGTACGGCTTCAAGAGCAGCAAGTCCATCGTTCGCATTCAGTTCCAGGAGCGTGAGCCACTCACCAGCTGGTCCGCAGCGGCACCCCAGGAATATGGCTTCTACTCGAATGTGAACCCGGCCGTGCCGCATCGCAGGTGGTCTCAGGCGACCGAGCGTCGCATTGGAGAGGACGGCATTCTGAGCGCCCGTCGTCCAACCTTGCCGTTCAACGGGTATGCAGAGCAGGTGGCCTCGCTCTATGCCGGGATGGACCTCCGCCGTTTCTATTAACCCGCTCTACCTGAGCCTCTGGTGCTGGGCTGCGGGTCCACTGCTTGAGCTCACGGTGCGCCTGCTGCTCGATGGCCTGGGCGCCAATCCCCAGGAGGAAATTCTGCGGGGCCTTGGTCGACAGACCCTGGTGCTGCTCTGGCTGGTGCTGCTCGTGCCGGTGCTTCAGCGCAGCCTCTGGCCGGGGGTGCTGATGGCTCGGCGCATGCTCGGCCTCTGGGCCTTCTTCTACGCGGCCATTCATCTTTTGGCCTACGCCCAGTTTGAGCACGACCTGGTCTGGCCTGCACTCGCGGTTGATGCCTTCCAGCGGCCATTTGTGACGGTGGGCCTTCTGGCGCTCCTGCTCATGCTGCCCCTGGCCCTGACCTCCAACCGATGGAGCATGCTCATGCTCGGCAAGGACTGGAAGTTTTTGCACAAGAGAATCCTGATCTTATTTTGGTGGACTTGCGTATGCCTGAAATTGATGGGCTGGATGTCCTGGCTGCTGTTACCAAAAAATCTCCTGAAACACCGATTATCGTGGTT
>CAZPRT010000016.1:0-19208 GCA_964589205.1 uncultured Bordetella sp.
CGACCTGCAACGGCGGCTGCTGCCCAAAGAGCCGAACGACGAGCGCGACATCATCCTGGAGATTCGGGCCGGCACGGGTGGCGATGAGTCCGCCCTGTTCGCGGGCGACCTGCTGCGCATGTACCTGCGGTATGCCGAGCGCAACCGCTGGCAGACCGAGATGCTCTCGGCCAATGCCTCGGACCTCGGCGGCTATCGGGAGGTGATTGTTCGGCTCGCGGGCCAACAGGTCTACTCGCGCATGAAGTTTGAATCGGGCGGCCACCGCGTGCAGCGCGTGCCCGCCACCGAGGCGCAGGGCCGCATCCACACCTCGGCCTGCACCGTGGCCGTGCTGCCCGAGGTCGATGAGGTGGGCGAGGTGAACTTCTCGCCCGATGAGCTTCGCATCGACGTCTTTCGAGCCAGTGGCGCCGGCGGCCAGCACGTGAACAAGACCGAATCGGCCGTGCGCATCACCCACCTGCCCACAGGCATCGTGGCCGAGTGCCAGGACGACCGCAGCCAGCACAAGAACAAAGAGAAGGCCATGAAGGTCTTGGCCGCCCGCGTACGAGACCGCGAGGTGGCGGCGCAGCAGGCCCAGGAGGCCTCAGCCCGCAAGCTCATGATCGGCTCGGGAGATCGATCTGAGCGCATTCGCACCTACAACTTTCCGCAAGGCCGCATCACCGACCACCGCATCAACCTCACGCTCTACAAGATCGACCAAATCATGGACGGAGACCTGGCCGAGCTCACCAACGCCCTGGTCGCCGAGCACCAGGCGGAGCTGCTCTCGAGCCTGGCCGACGACTAAACGGTCTGCCTCGCATGGCCCTGCCCCCCATGGCGCACCCCCTGCTGGCGTTGCCTGCCCATGAGCAGTGGGCCCTGCTCGAGTGGGTCACCGGGCGGCCACGCAGTTGGTTTCTGGCGCGCACACCACCAGATTGGTGGCCCAGCCTCTTGGCAGGCGAGCAGGCGTTGCTGATGCGGCTCGCCAAGGCTCGGCGGGCTGGTAGGCCACTGGCCCAAGTGCTCGGCTGGCGGGAGTTCTACGGACGCCGGTTCTGGGTCAACCCCGCGGTGCTGATTCCAAGGGCCGAGACCGAGGGCCTGGTGGCCCAAGGGTTGGTCTGCCTGGACACATTGCATGCAAACGCCGGCGGGAAAGTGCTCGACCTCGGCACAGGCTCGGGCTGCGTGGGCATCAGCCTGGCACTCGAGGCCCCTGGCACGGTGGTGACCCTCACCGACCAATCACCGCAGGCCCTTTCAGTGGCGCGGCTCAACGCCGCATGCCTGGGGGCACAAGTGCGCTGCTATGTGGGCTCTTGGTTTGAAGCCTTGCCCGTCGGCGAGCGGTTCGACCTGATCGTCTCGAACCCCCCGTATGTGGCCCAGGATGACCCCCACTTGCGACAGGGAGACCTCCCCCACGAGCCCATGGCAGCCTTGGCCGGCTTGCGCCCGAACCCCACTGGGCTCGATGACCTGGCCGAAATTGTCTCGGGGGCACCGGCCTGGCTGAAACCCCATGGGTGGCTGGTGGTCGAACACGGGCACGATCAGCAGCAGGCGGTGATGGCCTTCGCCCAATCGGCAGGCTTTGCCCGTGTGGAGGGTCTGGCCGACCTTGCTGGGGTGCCCAGACTGGTCAAGGCTCAACTATGATGATGCTTTCAACGAAAGGAACTGTGCGAGATGGATGCCAAGGGCTTTGTGGAACAAACCGTCAATGACAACCCGGTGGTGCTCTTCATGAAGGGCTCTGCCCAGTTTCCGCAGTGTGGCTTCTCAGGGAAGGCGATTTCCCTGCTCAAGAGTTGTGGCGTCACCCAGGTGGCCACGGTGAATGTGCTGGAGGATGAGTCGGTGCGACAGGCCGTGAAGGAGCATGCCAACTGGCCCACGATTCCTCAGCTCTATGTCAAGGGTGAGTTCATCGGCGGCAGCGACATCATGAACGAGATGTTTGAATCGGGAGAGTTGCAGCAGCTGCTCGCCGATGCTGGGGTGGTGACAAAGGCCTGACCAAAAAGGCTTGGTGCCGACTATCTGACTCGAACAGATGACCTACCGCTTACAAGGCGGTTGCTCTACCAACTGAGCTAAGTCGGCCCGACCACAACCTGGATTGTCGCCTATTTCACCCGGCGAAGGGCGGGGCGCCCACCGGGCGAGGGCCCACCTGCAGGCGATGTAGGCGGTGAAGGAGGCTCCTCATCGGGGTCACCCACGCTGCTCGGCGCCAAGGTCTCAGACGACACCGACACCAATTCTGCAGGCGGCTTGCTGACCTCGAAGGCCATGCCGTGTCCTGTTTCCTTGGCGTAGATGGCTGTGACCTGCGCAATCGGCACCCAAATCTCTTCGGCCACACCAGAGAAACGTGCCGTGAAGCTGACCTCGGTGTTGGTGAGTTGAAGCCGGTGGGTGGCGAGGGCGCTGATGTTGAGGACGATCTCGCCATTGCGAACATGGGCCCGTGGCACACGGGTATGCTCATCGACCGAGACGGCCAGGTAGGGCGTGAGGCCGTTGTCGGTGCACCACTCATAGAGGGCCCGAACGAGGTAAGGCTTGGTGGACGTCTGCTCTGACATGCGATGGACCCGAACGCTGAATCAGCGGCGCATGACCTTTTCAGATGGCGTGAGCGCCTCGAAGAAGGCCGGCCGCGCGAAAATGCGCTCGGCGTACTTGAGCACCGGGGCAGCCGCCTTGGGCAGATCGATGCCGTAGTGATCCAGGCGCCAGAGCAATGGCGCAAGCGCCACGTCGATCATCGAGAAGTCTTCTCCCATCATGAACTTGGACTTGGCCACCACGGGCGCCAATTGCGAGAGGCGATCGCGAACCGTGGCACGGGCTTTGTCCAGCTTCTTGGCATCCTGGCGCTCGAGGGTGTCCACGTGAATAAAGACCTCGCGCTCAAAGTTGAGCAGCAGCAGGCGGGCCCGGGCGCGCTGGACTGGGTCGGCCGGCATGAGCTGGGGGTGGGGAAAGCGCTCGTCGATGTACTCGTTGATGATGTTGGACTCGTAGAGGATGAGGTCGCGCTCGACGAGGATGGGCACCTGCCCATACGGGTTCATGACATTGATGTCTTCGGGCTTGTTGAAGAGGTCTACATCACGGATCTCGAAATCCATGCCCTTCTCGAAGAGCACGAACCGACAGCGCTGACTAAAGGGGCAGGTGGTGCCGGAGTAAAGAACCATCATGAAGGAGTCTCCTCAAAAAAATTTGGGCAGACCCCCGAAGGGGCCCGCCCGTGGACTGTGGCCAGGCCGTTTGTCGCCGTGCTTACTTGATGTCCTTCCAGAACGCGGCATTCAGGCGCCAGGCAAAGACAAAGAAGAGGGCGAGGAAGAGCAAGACCCAGACACCCACCTGTTTGCGGGTCTGAGCCACGGGTTCTGCCACCCAGACCAGAAAGCCGGTGAGGTCTGCGACCAGGTTGTCGTAGTCGGACTTGGGCATTGTCTTTTGCAGTTCCCACAGCACATGGGGCATGCCCACCGCCGGGTAGACCTTGTTGTTCCAGCCCGTTGGACGGGCCGAGTCTTGATAGTAGGTGCGCATGTATGTGTAGATCCAGTCACCTCCGGTGCCCGCTCCCGAGGAGCGTGAGCGGGCGGTGAGTGAGAGATCGGGCGGGACTTTTCCGAACCATTCCTTGGCACCCTTGATTGGCAGGGTGGTGAGGATGGGGTCTCCGAACTTGGCCTGGGTGAGCATGAGATTGCCCTTGATCTGCTCTTCCGAGAGGCCGAGGTCGCGCAGCTTGTTGTAGCGCACCTGCGAGATGCTGTGGCAGCCCAGGCAGTAATTCATGAAGACCTTGGCGCCGTTTTGAAGGGCCGCCACATCGTTGACCTTGGTGACGGGGAAGGTGTCGAGCGCCACCGAGGGGCCAGCAGCCAGGACAGCCGGTGCGGACACCAGGCCGGACAAGGCCGTGGCCATCAGGGCCAGTCGACGCAGAAAGTTGGAAGTGGTCATGATTGAGAGTCGCTCAAAAATCAATGGGGCTGAAACACAACGCGCTCGGGCACCTGCTTGAACTCACCCAAGGGCGTCCAGAACGGCATGAGCATGAAGAAGGCGAAGTAGTAGATGGTGCCAAGCTGCGACACGATCTGGCCCACCGGGGTTGGTGGCAGCACGCCCAAGTAGCCCAGCACGAAGAAGTTCACCACGAAAATGCCGTAGAGCCACTTCTGCCAGCTCGGCCGATACCGAATGGACTTCACCGGGGATTTGTCGAGCCAGGGCAGGAAGAACATGATGATCACCGCGCCACCCATGACGGCCACGCCCCAGAACTTGGCATCGAGCAGGCGGAAGAGAATGGCCAGAACCAGCATGGCGCCCACGCCACCAAAGGCCACCAGGCTGCCCGGCTTGAGGCGCCAGAATCCGTAGGCACCGATGATGGCCGCTGCCACGAAGACCCAGGTGAAGACATCGGTCACGGCCCGCAGCATGGAGTAGTACGGCGTGAAGTACCAGACCGGAGCAATGTGCGGCGGGGTGACCAAGGGATCGGCCGGGATGAAGTTGTTGTACTCCAGGAAATAGCCGCCAAGCTCCGGCGCGAAAAAGACCACCGCGGCAAAGATGAAGGCAAACCCAGCAAAGCCCACGATGTCATGCACGGTGTAATAGGGGTGGAAGGGAATGCCATCCAAGGGAATGCCGTTGGCATCCTTCTTGGCCTTGATCTCGACGCCATCGGGGTTGTTCGAGCCCACCTCGTGCAGCGCGATGATGTGGGCGGCCACGAGACCCACCAGCACCAGGGGCAGGGCAATCACGTGGAAGGCAAAGAAGCGGTTGAGCGTGGCGTCGCCCACCACGAAGTCACCACGCACCCAGACGGCGAGATCAGGCCCAATGAGGGGGATGGCGGCGAACAGGTTCACGATGACCTGGGCACCCCAGTACGACATCTGACCCCAGGGAAGCAGGTAGCCAAAGAAGGCTTCCGCCATGAGAACCAAGAAGATGAGGCAGCCGAAGATCCAGATGAGTTCGCGTGGCTCACGGTAAGAGCCGTACATGAGGCCGCGGAACATGTGCAGGAAGACCACAACAAAGAAGGCCGAGGCGCCGGTGGAATGCATGTAGCGAATGAGCCAGCCAAAGGGCACCTCTCGCATGATGTATTCCACACTGGCAAAGGCCACGGGAATGCCGGCCGCATTGAGCGAGGCATCGGGCTTGTAGTGCATGACCAAAAAGATGCCGGTGACAATTTGAAGCACCAGCACGACCATGGCCAGGCTGCCGAAGAAGTACCAGAAGTTGAAGTTCTTGGGCGCGTAGTACTCGGAGAGGTGCGCCTTGTAGAGCGAGATCAACGGGAACCGGCGATCGACCCAGCCAAGTAAGCCCGTGGCCTGCACAACTTTTTCCGCTGCCATGACAGATGTCCTTTGTTGAAAAATCTAAATTTAAGCTTCGCCCTGCTCGTCTTTCCCGATGACCACACGGGAATCTGAGAGATACATGTGCCGGGGCACCTCGAGGTTGTCTGGCGCGGGCTTATTGGCAAACACGCGGCCAGAGATGTCGAAGGTGGAGCCGTGGCAGGGGCAGAAGAAGCCCGTTTTCCAGTCGGCCGAGATGCCAGAGGCCGACCCACCCTCGAACTTGGGCACCGGCGAGCAGCCCAGGTGGGTGCAAATGCCCACCGTGATGAGGAATTCGGGCTTGATGGAGCGGTGCTCGTTCTTGGCGTAATCCGGAACCGGGTAATCCTTGCGGTCGGAGTTGGGATCCGCGAGCTGGCTCTCGGTGCCCTTGAGGCTTGCAAGCATCTCGGGGGTGCGACGAACGATCCAGACGGGCTTGCCTCGCCACTCCACGATCTTCACGCCGCCGGGCGCGATGTCGGCGATGTCGACCTCGACAGGTGCACCAGCCGACTTGGCCTTCTCAGACGGGGCCATCGAAATGAGGAACGGCAGACCAACGGCTGCACCCACCACACCACCCGCTGCACCGCAGGTGATCATCCAGTTGCGGCGAGTGGGTTCGGGCCCTTGCGGCATGGAAAAAGAGGCACCAGACGTGATCTCGGAAGCCAGGCCGAGTGGCGGCTTGGCGGCATTCTGCTCAGACATTCGAAAGACTCCTCGGCCCGGCCTTGGGCGACTTGGTTTCAAACTTCGATTCAAGGGAACCTCTTATTTTAGCCCAACCAAGCCCCTGGGTTCCAGCCATAATGCCTTTTCACATGATCAAACGTCTCTGGCTGCTCTTCGCGCAGGCCACCACCCTGGCCTTGGCGATTCTGTTCGTCCTCAGCACGCTCAAGCCTCACTGGCTGCCCAGCCTCTCCGGCCTGGGCATGTCGGACCAGCAAGTGAGCCTGCGCGGCGACGCCTCCCAGCCTGCCAGCGTGCTCCAGAGCGAGGCCACCCCTCCGGCCAGCAGTCTGCGGGAAGCCGCGGCCCGGGCCATGCCGGCCGTGGTCTACGTCTTCACCACCCAGCGCCAGGCCCAGGCCCCCCACCCCTTCCTCAATGACCCTCTGTTCCGGCGGTTCTTTGGCGACCAGTTCGGCGAGCCTCGGAGTCAAGGCCAGGAGCAGGTGGGCCTCGGCTCCGGTGTGATCGTCAGCCCAGAGGGCTATGTGCTCACCAACCACCACGTGATCGAGACGGCCGAACAGATTGAGGTGGCCCTGGCCGATGGCCGACGCGCCCAGGCCCGTGTGGTGGGCACAGACCCCGAGACTGACCTGGCCGTGCTGCGCATTCGGCTCGACAGCCTGCCCGTGATTCGCTTTGGCAAGCCCGCGGAAATGCGGGTGGGCGACACCGTGCTGGCCATTGGAAACCCCTTCGGCGTGGGGCTGACCGTCACCCAGGGCATCGTGAGCGCTGTGGGCCGAAAACAATTGCGGCTCAGCACCTTCGAGAACTTCATTCAGACCGATGCCGCCATCAACCCCGGCAACTCCGGTGGTGCCCTGGTCGATGCCAATGGCAACCTCATCGGCATCAATACGGCCATTTACTCCCGCTCGGGCGGCAGCATGGGCATTGGCTTTGCCATCTCAGCCGACATGGCCAAGGACGTCATGGAGAGCCTGATCCGTTCCGGGCGGGTGAGCCGCGGCTTTATTGGAGTTGAACTTCAGGATGTGAATGCCGACATCGCGGAGAGTTTCCAACTGCCCAGTGCCGAGGGCAGCATCATTGCCGGCGTGGTGCGGGGTGGCCCTGCCGACCGGGGCGGCATGAAGGTGGGCGATGTGGTGGTGGGCGTGAATGCCGAGAAGGTGCGCAACCAGGCCGACCTGCTCTCGAATGTGGCCGCGATTGCGCCGGGCAACAAGGCCACATTCAAAGTGATTCGCCAAGGCAAGCCCGCTGAGCTGGTGATCACCGTGGCCGAGCGGCCTGCACCGCGGATGCCACGGCCGCAGTAACAGTCAGCCGGAGGAATCCTGGGATGACGCGGCGCGGTCGGTGGGTGTGACCCAGCCAGACAGCCAAATGCCCAACTGGTAGAGCAGGCACAGCGGGATGGCCAGCATGAGCTGTGAGATCACGTCGGGCGGCGTCACGATGGCGGCCACCACAAAGGCCCCGACAATGAAATACGGCCTGAAATCGATCATCTTCTGCAGCGACACCACGCCCATCCGAATGAGCACCATCTGCACCACGGGGGTCTCGAAGGACAGGCCAAAGACCAGAAAGAGGCTTAGGGCAAAGCTCAGGTACTTGTCGATGTCGGTGGCCATCTGCACGCCCTCGGGCGTATAGGCCGCCACAAAGCCGAACACCGCGGGGAACACAAAGAAGTACGCGAAGGCCATGCCCACGAGAAAGAGCAAGAAACTGGTGACAATGATCGGCATGGCCAGCCGCTTCTCGTGGGTGTAGAGGCCCGGAGCCACAAAGGCCCAGGCCTGGTAGAGCACGTAGGGCAGCGCCAGCACAAAGGCCACCAGCATGGTCACCTTCATGGGTACGAAGAAGGGCGCCGTGACATCGGTGGCGATCATGCTCGAGCCAGCCGGCAGGGTGGCAATGAGCGGCTCCGCAAAAATGGAATAGATCTGCGGGGCCCAGTAGACCAGGCCAAGAAACACAACCAGCACGGAGAGGGCCGCCTTGATCAGGCGATCGCGCAGCTCCACCAGGTGGGTCATGAAGCCCTCTTCGGGGGGCGCGCTGTTCTGTGGATCAGTCATGCCGTGGCTTCTTGGTCAGGTAGCGCTTGCGCAGCCGATTGCGGACACGGTCTCGCACCCGCTGGTCGTTCTGCTCCTCGCTCCAGGTGCGCTCGGGCGCACCGATGAAGAGACCCGCGCGCCGATCGAAGGGCGAGGAAAAGTCAGACCCTTGATTGACATCGTCGGAGAGGCCCTGGGTCACCCCTTGAACCTCTTGCTCCACGCTCGAAACACTGCTCTGAATGGACTGGCCGATGTCAGACACAGCCCGCTGGGCCTTGCGAAGTTCCTCGAGGTCCATCTGGCGTTGGATGTCGTTCTTGACATCGGACACGTAGCGTTGGGCCCGGCCCAGCAAGGCTCCCACGGTTCGGGTGACCACCGGCAGGCGCTGTGGCCCCAGAACCACCAGACCCACGCCAGCAATGAGGGCGAGTTCGGTAAAGCCAATGTCCAGCACGGTTGACTCGCCGCCTGCAAGCCCCTAGAGGGGCTCAGGCGCCTGTGTTGGTTTTGTCTTTGGCCTCGACGTCGATGGTGCGAGCCTCGACCTTGGCCGTGACCGGCTCTCCGGGCTTGTCTTCGGCACTCGCGCCGCCTTCCTTCATGCCATCTTTGAAGCCCTTCACAGCGCCGCCGAGGTCTGAGCCGATGTTGCGAAGCTTCTTCGTGCCAAAGACGAGCAGAATGATCAGCAGAACGATCAACCAGTGCCAGACACTGAACGTACCCATTTGCGTGCTCCGATGGATTAAAAGGCCGCAGAACTGCCAAGCGGTTCCGGTCCGCCCAGCAGATGCATATGAAGATGATACACCTCCTGCCGCCCCACCCGACCGGTGTTGACCACGGTGCGAAAGCCATCTGGGGAGCCATTTTCAGCTGCGAGCCGGCCCGCAAGAACCATCATTCGACCCATGACCTGGGTGTCGGCCTCGGCCAGGCTGGCCATGGACTCAATGTGTTTTTTGGGAATGACGAGCAAGTGCAGCGGGGCCTTGGGATGAATGTCCCGAAAGGCCAAAAGGTCTTCATCCTCAAACACCTTCTGGGCGGGAATCTCCCCGGCGACGATCTTGCAAAAAATACAGTTCATGTTTGACGGCTCCTTGCCTTGCGTGCGGCTTTTTCATCCAGACCCGAGAGGCCCTCACGTCGCTCGAGCTCGGCCAAGACCTGCTCGGGCCGCAGGCCATGCTGCACGAGCACGACCAGGCTGTGGAACCAGAGGTCTGCCATTTCCGAGACGATGCGCTCGGGCTGATTGTCCTTGGCGGCCATGACGGTCTCGGTGGCCTCCTCGCCGATCTTCTTCAAGGCCGCATCCGGGGCCTGGGCCAGCAGCCTGGCCACATAGCTCTTGTCTGGGTCCAGCCCACGCCTGGATTCAATGGTGTCTGCCAGGCGCGCCAGCAGGTCTTCACTTGCCATAGATGGCCTCCGGGTCTTTCAGGATGGGATCCACCGGTGCCCAACGACCATCGGACAGCACCGAATAAAAGCAAGATGCTCGGCCGGTGTGGCAGGCAATGCCACCCGCCTGAGCGACCTGCAAGAGAACAACATCGCCATCGCAGTCGAGGCGCAGTTCACGCACCTGCTGCACATGGCCCGATTCCTCTCCCTTGCGCCAGAGCCTTTGTCGTGACCGCGAGAAGTAGACCGCGCGGCCGGTCTGTGCGGTCTCCTCAAGCGCCTCACGGTTCATGAAGGCCACCATGAGCACACGGCCGGAGTCGGCATCCTGGGCCACGGCCGTGACCAGCCCATTGGCATCAAAGCGCACCTGATCAAGCCAGTCGGACACAGACCCCCCTGTCACGCAGGTGGGCCTTGGCCTCGCCCACGGTGTGTTGCCCAAAGTGAAAAATGCTGGCCGCCAAGACCGCATCGGCCTCGCCCTCGGTGACGCCATCGACCAGGTCTTGCAGGCAGCCCACGCCGCCCGAGGCAATCACGGGGATGTTGACCGCCCGCGACACTGCCCGGGTGAGGCCAAGGTCGAAGCCCTGTTTGGTGCCGTCTCGGTCCATGCTGGTGAGCAGAATCTCGCCCGCCCCGAGCGCTTCGACCTCCTGGGCCCAGGCCACTGCATCACGGCTGGTGGGGGTTCGTCCTCCGTGGGTGAAGACCGACCAGCCCGAGCCGTCGGGGTTGCGCTTGGCATCAATGGCCACCACGATGCACTGGGCACCAAACTTGTGGTGGCAGTCGGCAATGAGTTGGGGGGTTTGCACGGCGGCCGTGTTGATGCTGACCTTGTCGGCCCCGGCCTGCAGGAGCCGACTCACATCATCGACCGCGCGCACACCACCGCCCACCGTGAGTGGAATGAAGACCTGATTGGCCACGGCCTCGATCATGGGCAGGATGAGGCCGCGCGCATCCGAGGAGGCCGTGATGTCGAGGAAAGTGATTTCGTCCGCACCCTGGGCATCGTAGCGTTTGGCGACCTCGACGGGGTCGCCGGCATCGCGCAGCGAGACAAAGTTGGTGCCCTTCACCACCCGGCCTGCGTCTACATCTAGACACGGGATGATGCGCTTGGCGAGCACGGCTCAGCCCTGCTCGTCGGCGTAGGCCTGCGCCTGTCCGAGGTCGAGCTGGCCCTCGTAGAGGGCACGACCCAGAATTGCACCCATGACGCCTTCGGACTCCACCTCGCAGAGCGCACGAATATCGGCCATGCCTGCAATGCCGCCGGAGGCCAAGATGGGGATGCTCACCGCCTGGGCCAGGCGCACGGTGGCCTCGACATTCACGCCCGAGAGCATGCCGTCGCGACCAATGTCGGTGTACAGAATGGCCGAGACGCCATCATTCTCAAACTTCTGCGCGAGGTCGATGACCTCATGGCCCGAGAGCTTGCTCCAGCCATCGGTGGCGACCTTGCCATCTTTGGCATCGATGGACACGATGATCTGGCCTGGAAAGGCCGCGCAAGCATCCTTCAAGAGGCCTGGGTTCTTCACAGCCGCCGTGCCAATGACCACGAAGCTCGCACCATCGTCGAGGTAGCGCTCGATGGTCTCGAGGTCTCGAATGCCGCCGCCAATCTGCACCGGCACATCGGGACCGGCAGCCTCGATGATCGCCCGCACCGCCGCCTCATTCTTGGGCCGACCCGCCACAGCGCCGTTGAGGTCGACGACATGAATGCGGCGTGCACCCTGGCCGATCCACTGGGCTGCCATCTGGCCGGGGTGGTCGGAGAAGATGGTGGCGTCTTGGAGATCGCCCTGGCGAAGACGGACGCACTGGCCGTCTTTGAGATCAATGGCGGGAATGAGTAGGAGTGACATAAAGGGTTAGGACGGCTTCCACTGGCAAAAGTTTACTAGGAGGCGCTGTCCTGCGGCGGCACTCTTCTCCGGATGAAACTGAGTGGCAATGATGTTGTCCCGGGCCACCGCGCAGACAAACCGACGCCCGTAGTCGGCCTCACCGAGGATGTCTGCTGGCACGGCGGGCTCCGCATGAAAGCTGTGCACAAAGTAAAACCAGTCGCCCTGCGCCATGGTGTCGAGGCCCTCCAACACGGGATGCGGCCGGCGAAAGGCCACGCGGTTCCAGCCCATGTGAGGCACCTTGAGTGGGCGGCCATCTGGACCCACTGCACCGCGGGCGGGGGTGAATCGAATCACCTGGCCCGCAATGATGCCCAGGCCGGGCGTGTCGCCCTCTTCACTGTGTTCAAAGAGCATTTGCTGGCCCACGCAGATGCCAAAGAAGGGCTTTTGTGCGATGACCTCGCGCAGTGCATCGGCCAGGCCAGAACCGGACAAGCTCGCCATGCAGTCGGGCATGGCCCCTTGGCCTGGAAAGATGACGCGGTCGGCGCGCCGCAGAAGGTCTGGGTCTCGAACCAGTGCCACCTCGCTGGCACCGGGCGCATGGGCACTGGCGGCCAACACAGCCCGCAGCACACTGCGCACATTGCCACCACCGTAATCGACGATCGCGATCATCGGCCTGGCCGCGGGCGAATTTAGAGGCTGCCCTTGGTCGACGGAATGGCGTTGGCGTCGAGCCGAGGGTCGAGTGCCACGGCCATTCGCAAGGCCCGACCAAACGCCTTGAAGAGGGTTTCGCACTGATGGTGCGCGTTCTCACCCTTGAGGTTGTCAAAGTGCAGGGTGACCTGTGCGTGGTTCACAAAGCCTTGAAAAAATTCATGGATGAGGTCGAGGTCGAACTGGCCAACAAACTGCCGCTTCCAGACGCAATTGAATTCCAGGCCAGGCCGGCCGGAGAGATCCACCACCACGCGGGAGAGGGCTTCGTCCAGAGGAACATAAGAGTGGCCATAACGAACGACACCCTGCTTGTTTCCAACGGCCTTGGCAAAGGCCTGGCCCAGGGTGATGCCGATGTCTTCCACGGTGTGATGGGCGTCGATCTCCAGGTCGCCCTTGGCGCGAATGGTGAGGTCCACCAGCCCATGCCGAGCGATCTGATCGAGCATGTGGTCGAGGAACGGAATGCCGGAATCCAGTTCACGGGCGCCTGTGCCATCCAGGCCGATCTTCACGTAAATCTGGGTCTCTGCGGTGTTTCGTTGGACGTCAGCGGTTCTCATAGGCCAAATGATACAGTCGCGCGATGAACCCGTTTTGGAGCCCTGTGGTGGGGCAGTTGGCCCCCTACGTTCCAGGTGAGCAGCCCCAGGTCGATGGGCTCATCAAGCTCAACACCAACGAGAATCCGTATCCACCGTCTCCAAAGGTGGTCGAGGCCATCCGTGCCGTGCTTGAGGCCGACGGCGATCGGCTTCGCCTCTACCCAGACCCTCAATCTCTCGCGCTTCGCACGGCTGCTGCCGCCTTGCATGGCCTTAGGGCCGACCATGTCTTTGCCGGCAATGGCTCCGATGAAGTACTCGCCTTCGTCTTTCAGGGTCTGCTTCACCACAGCGAGCCCCTGGTGTTTCCCGACATCACCTACAGCTTTTATCCCAGTTACTGCAGGCTCTATGGCCTGTCGCACCAGACACTCCAGCTCAACGATGCCTTCGAGTTCGACCTCTCGGCCGTGCCAGCCTCGGTGCGCGCGCTGATCTTTCCAAACCCCAACGCGCCCACTGGACGAGCAGTCGCACGCAGTGTCATTGAGCAGTTCCTGGTCGCCCGCCCTGAGACCTTGGTGGTGGTCGATGAGGCCTATGTGGACTTCGGTGCCGAGTCGTGCGCGCCCCTGGTGGCCTCACATGCAAACCTGCTGGTGACCCAGTCGCTCTCAAAGTCGCGCGCACTGGCTGGCATGCGCGTGGGCCTGGCCTTTGGTCAGCCCGGGCTCCTGGAGGCCCTCATCCGCATCAAGGACAGCTTCAACTCCTACCCATTGGATCGGCTGGCCGGCGCGGCCGCAGTGGCTGCCATGGAGGACACCGACTGGCTGGAGCGAAATCGCCAGAAGGTGATGCAGTCACGTGACTGGCTCACCGAGCGCCTGACCACGCTCGGATTTGAGGTGCTGCCCTCGATGGCCAATTTCGTCTTTGCCCGGCATCCTGAGCAAGAGGCTGCCATGCTGGCCGATGGCCTTCGGGCCCGAAAGATTTTGGTTCGGCATTTCGACAAGCCCCGCATCCACGACCGACTGCGCATCACCGTGGGCACGCAGCCTCAGTGTGAGGCGCTGGTCGATGCGCTGGCCGCACTCATCACCAACGACCCAGCCCGATAGAAGGCTGGCCGAACGCACGCAGTTCGCGTGCACGGCCCACACGTCAGACTAGCTTTTGAGGCGAAGTTCCGCGGCCCGGGCATGCGCCGGCAGGTGCTCACCCCAGGCGAGGGTGGAGGCCACGCGGCCCAGCACTTGGGCGCCTGCCTCGGTCACGTGAATGAGTGAGGTCCGCTTCTGAAAGTCGTAGACCCCCAAGGGCGATGAGAAGCGGGCGGTCTGCATGGTTGGCAGCACATGGTTGGGGCCTGCGCAGTAATCCCCGATGGATTCAGATGCGTAGCGGCCCATGAAGATTGCGCCGGCATGTCGAATTCGGTCGGCCCAACGCTCGGGATCATCGGTGGAGACCTCGAGGTGCTCGGGCGCGATTTGCGAGGCAAGTTCACAGGCTTCCTCGAGGCTTCGGGTGAGGATGAAAAGGCCCCGATTGCGCAGAGACGTCTCGATGACCGCACGACGGGGCATGTCCGGCAGGAGGCGGTCGATCGAGGCCTGAACCTTGTCGATGTAGGCGGCGTCGGGCGTGAGCAGAATGGACTGGGCGAGCTCATCGTGCTCGGCCTGGGAGAAGAGGTCCATGGCGACCCAGTCGGGGTCGGTCTTGCCGTCACAGATCACCAGAATTTCGGAGGGGCCGGCGATCATGTCGATGCCCACCTTGCCAAAGACCTGGCGCTTGGCCTCGGCCACATAGGCGTTGCCCGGGCCCACGATCTTGTCCACCGCGGGAATGGTCTGCGTGCCATAGGCCAGCGCGGCCACGGCCTGGGCGCCGCCCACCGTGAAGACCCGGTCCACGCCCGCGAGGTGCGCGGCGGCCAGCACCAAGGGATTGCGCTCACCATCGGGGGTGGGCACCACCATGACAATCTCGGGCACGCCCGCCACCTTCGCGGGCAGCGCATTCATGAGCACGGAGGATGGATAGGCGGCCTTGCCGCCGGGCACGTAGAGGCCTGCCCGGTCCAAGGGGGAGACGCGCTGACCCAGGTTGGAGCCGTGGGCATCGGTGATGGACCAGGACGACTGACGCTGGGCCTCATGAGCGACACGAATCCGGTCGGCAGGCACGGCTACCGCCTCTCGATGCGCTGCCGACAGCCCCTCGTGAGCCGCCTTGAGTGCCGAGGCGGGAAGCTCCAGGGCCTGGGCCGATGAGACCTTGAGCCGATCAAAGGCTGCGGTGTACTCCAGCACAGCCTCATCGCCACGACGACGCACCTCGGCCAGAATGCCCTTGACCGTGGCCGAGATGGCGTCATCCTGGCCCGCCTCATGGGCCAGCATCTTGAGCAGCTTCGGCTGGAAATCCGGCTGGGTGGTGGCGAGGCGAGCGATGGGCAATGGCGTGGACATGATCAGGCCTTGGATTGTCGGGCGAAGTCTTCAATGATGGGTGCAAGGGCCGCATGCTGGGTCTTCAAGGCCGTCTGGTTGACGATCAGCCGCGAGCTCACCTGGGCAATGGCCTCCACCTCGACCAGGCCATTGGCCGCCAGGGTGGCACCGGTGGAGACCAGGTCCACGATGACATCTGCAAGGCCCACCAAGGGGGCGAGCTCCATCGAGCCATAGAGCTTGATGAGGTCTGCATGCACCCCACGCGACTCGAAGAACTGCCGGGCCGTCTGAAGGTATTTGGTGGCCACCCGCACGCGAGCGCCCCGGCGAAGCTTGTCGGCCACATCCATGCCCACGGGCGCAGCAAGGCTCATGCGGCAGCGGCCAATTCCAAGATCGACCGGCTGATACAGGCCATTGCCGCCGTGCTCCACCAGGACATCCGAGCCGGCAATGCCCAGGTCGGCCGCGCCGAACTGCACATAGGTGGGCACGTCACTGGCACGCACGATGAGCAGACGCAGGTCGGGGCGATTGGTCTCGAGGATCAGCCTTCGGGAGGTGTCGGGGTCTTCGGCCGGGCGAATGCCCATGCCCTGGAGCATGGGAAGGGCCTCTTCAAAGAGGCGGCCCTTGGACAAGGCCAGCGTGATCATGCCGACACCCTCGTCACGCGGGCCCCAAGGCCCACGAGTTTTTGTTCCATTCGGTCGTAGCCGCGGTCGAGGTGGTAGATGCGATCGATGTCGGTGGTGCCTTCGGCGACCAGGCCTGCAATGACCAGGCCTGCAGAGGCGCGCAGGTCGGTGGCCATGACCCTTGCGCCAGTGAGACGGGAGACACCCTTGACCACGGCCGTGTGGCCATCGATCTCGATCTGCGCGCCAAGCCTGCGCATCTCTTGGACATGCATGAACCGGTTCTCGAAGATGGTCTCCACCACCATGCCCGTGCCATTGGCGATGGCATTGACCGCCATGAGCTGGGCTTGCATGTCGGTGGCAAAGCCGGGATACGGCGCCGTGCGCACATTGACAGAACGAGGCCGCCCGGACGCGCGCGCCAGAATGCCTTCATCGGTCGACTGCCAGTCGAGCCCAGCCTCTTGGAGTTTGTCGAGTGTGGCGCCCATCTGGTCGGCCCGCGCCCCCAGGGCGGTGAGTTCTCCGCCGGTGGCCATGACCGCGCACAGGAAGGTGCCCGCCTCGATGCGGTCGGGCATGACCGTGTGCTCGGCCCCGTGCAGGGCCTCCACGCCACGAATGGTGATGCGGTCGGTGCCCGCACCCTCAATCTGTGCACCCATGGACTGAAGCACCACGGCCAGGTCGACCACCTCGGGCTCGCAGGCTGCGTTCTCGATGACGGTGGTGCCCTCGGCCAGACAGGCCGCCATCATGAGGTTCTCGGTGCCGGTGACCGTGACCATGTCGGTGGAAATGCGGGCACCCTTCAAACGGCCTGCACGTGCCTTGATGTAGCCGTGGTCGATCTCGATCTGCGCCCCCATGGCGGTGAGGCCCTTGATGTGCTGGTCCACCGGGCGCTGACCAATCGCGCAGCCCCCGGGCAGGCTCACCAAGGCCTCGCCAAATCGGGCAAGCATGGGGCCGAGCACCAGCACCGAGGCACGCATGGTCTTGACCAATTCATAGGGCGCCTCGAGCCGGTTGATTCGGTCGGCCTGCAGGGTGAGGGTCTCTTGGCCGTCGACCGACTGGGCATGCCGCTCGCAGCGCAGGCCCATGCCTTCGAGGAGCTTGCGCATGGTGGCCACATCCCGAAGGGGCGGCACGTTGTGCAGGACCAGCGGTGCATCGGTGAGCAGGCCGGCGCAGAGAATGGGCAGGGCGGCATTCTTGGCCCCAGAAATTCGGACGCGGCCATGAAGGGGCTGGCCCCCTTGAATCTGAAAACGATCCATGAAGGGGCCTTAGGCGCCGGACTGCTCGGCCCATTCGGCCGGCGTGAGGGTCTTCATCGACAAGGCGTGGATCTCCTGGCGCATGCGATCGCCCAGGGCGCCATAGACGAGCTGATGGCGGGCGATCAGACGCTTGCCCTCAAAGGCCGCACTGACAATCACAGCCTCGAAGTGATGGCCATCGCCATCGACTGCAAGGTGCTCGCAGGCCAGGCCCTCGCGGATGTACTGCTCAATGTTTTTGGGTGTCACCATGCCGCTATTCTACGGCGACCCCTTGGAAGACTCGACGGAAGACCTGCTCCAGGCGGTTCACCCCTTGGGTCTGCGACAAGAGGTCTGCCGTCTGCCCCTCCAGGGCCAATTCACCCCGCCGCAGGAAGGCCAGTCGGCGGCAGAGATGCTCGGCCTCCTCCAGGTAGTGGGTGGTGAGCAGAATGGTGTGGCCCTTGTCATTGAGGCCGCGAATGAACTGCCAAAGGCTTTCTCGCAGTTGGATGTCCACGCCGGCGGTGGGCTCGTCGAGCACGATCACCGCGGGGCGATGAACCAAGGCCTGGGCCACGAGCACCCGACGCTTCATGCCACCCGACAGGGCACGCAGGTTGGTGTCAGCCTTGTCGGAGAGGCCGAGCGCCACGAGCAGTTCATCGATCCAGTCGTCGTTGCGCAGCAGACCAAAGAAGCCCGACTGAATGCGCAAGGTCTCGCGCACCGTGAAGAACGGATCGAAGACCAGTTCTTGGGGCACCACACCCAGCCGCCGCCGAGCCTCAGACGGGTGCTTGGCCACATCAAAGCCCATGACCTCGGCGCGGCCAGCGCTTGGGCGGGTGAGCCCCGCCATGATTTGGATGAGGGTGGTCTTCCCGGCGCCGTTGGGGCCGAGCAGGCCAAAAAAATCGCCCTGCTCGATCTGAAGGCTGACATCACGCAGGGCGCAAAAGCCGGTGTCTGGGTGACCGTAGACCTTGGTCACCCCCTGCAGGCAGACGGCAGGCGTCATGCCGTGGGCAGCAGCGCGTCGACCGAGGAGAGCTTGGCCAGTTCCATGAGTGCGGGCGGCATGCCCGACCAGACCAGCCGAATGTCACGCTGCTGCGCCTGCCGCGTGAGTGCCAGAAGCACCGTGAGGGCGGAGGTGTCGACCTTGCCAAGGGCCGCGAGATTCATGACCACCGTCTGGCCGGCCGAGACGCCTCGGATGGCTTCATCCAGTTCGGCCGCAGCCATTTGAAGCACCGCAGGTGCCAACTGCAGCGTGAGCGGCCCCGTGAATGCGCGTGGCCCGACAGAGATGGACTCAGGAGCCACGGGCGACGGACGACTGCCGCAAGGACTTGTTCTTCGACTGCAGCGCAGAGATGAGCCCGTCGATGCCACGGGCGCCCACCAGTTGAGAGAACTGGCTGCGATAGTGGTCGACGAGCCAAAGGCCCAGCACGTTGAAGTCGTAGATCTTCCAGCCTGCGGGCGTCTTGTGCAGCCGGTAATCGAGCTGGATCGGCTCCTTGCCCGTTCGAAGCACAAAGGTGCGCACCACCACATCTTGGTCTTCGGGCGCGTAACGGGCGGGCCTTACCTGAACCGTGGTGTCTTGCACCTGACGCAGGGCATCGGCATAGGTGAGGAGCAACAGCTCACGAAAGGCCGCCATGAGTTGTTCCTGCTGGGCCGGCGAGGCTCGGCGCCAATGGATGCCCACGGTGAGCGCTGTCATCTTGGAGAAGTCGACCACCGGCATGACCCGCTGGTCGACAAGCGCATTCATCCGATTGAGGTCGCCCTGCTGAAGGCTGCGGTCGGCCCGAACCGTGTCGAGGATGTCTTGGGTGACCACCTTGATGAGGTCATCGGGCGAGGCCGCTTTCGGCTGTGCATTCGCAGGGCCCGGGGCCAAGGCCACGAGGGTTGCAAGCGTCAACGCGCAAGACGCGACGCGGGGACGGATGAAGGCGAGGAACATCATGGCGAGGCCTTTGAAGGAGCGGTCTCGCCATTAGAAACCTGCTGGGCCCGTCTTGCCAAATAGGCATCACGCACCGAGAGGTATCGGTCGAAGGAGAGGGCATC
>CAZPRT010000017.1:0-18471 GCA_964589205.1 uncultured Bordetella sp.
CTGGGGTCGGTCGGCAGCCTCCGACCTGATCCGCAGCAAGATCAAGATCAAATCCATGAACTTCATGCGAGGCCGCACTTTCATCAGCAAGTTCGTGATCATCGATGAGGCCCAGAACCTCACGCCCAAACAAATGAAGGCCCTGATCACCCGGGCAGGCCCGGGCACCAAGGTGGTCTGCATGGGCAACATCGCCCAGATCGACTCGCCCTACCTGACCGAAGGATCATCCGGCCTCACCTACACGGTCGACCGATTCAAGGGCTGGGGGCACGGCGGTCATGTCACCCTGCAACGGGGTGAACGATCCCGACTCGCCGACTTTGCAAGCGACAGCCTCTAGCGCGGATCGCCTGCAGGCTGGCGAAGCCGCGGTTCAGAGCCCGCTGAGAATCTGCTGCCGGCGAGCCTGATGCTCTGCCGGGCTGATCAGGCCCTTTTGCAGCAGGGCATCCAGGCGCGCAAGCCGCTGGTCGACAGGCAGGCTGCGGCTGGCCTGTAGATCCGCCTCTGCCTCACGAACCTTAGCCTCCTCCAGGGCCTGGGCCTGACGGGCCGGAAGAATGCGTCTGCGGTCTGGATCGGTGGCGTCGATGATGACCGGCGTCTCACAGGCCTGCCGAAGTTTGGCGACCATGGCCTCCTTCTTGGTCACAGCATCAGCCTCGATGACACCCATGATCGGCGCCGCCACCACCCCCACCACCACGCCCGCGGCCACACCGGCTCCTCCTCTGGCGAGATCACGGTCCTCAAAGCGCTCGGCCATGCGGCGAGCCCGCTGGCATTCTTCGGTGTTGTAGAGCGGAGAGCGGGTGTCGAGCGTGGCCAGGGCGTCCCTTGGACTGACCGTGGCACACCCCGTCAGCATCCACAGGCAGGCGAGGCCGAGCAGCCCGTTGCGCCAGCCAGCCGGGGCAGATCCGTGCAGAAAACCTCGAGCGCAGCGGGCACCCATGGCGCAGCGAGTGTATTGAGCGCAGCGGGCGTCTTCAGGGGATGTGATCATGGTGCAAGTATGACAAGCGCCGGTGACAGTCGATCCATCGGTGATGATGGATGGCGTCCCCTAGGGGATTCGAACCCCTGTACTCACCGTGAAAGGGTGATGTCCTAGGCCTCTAGACGAAGGGGACCCGGCGCTGCACAGAAACAACTTACCAGAGATTGGTGGAGCTAAGCGGGATCGAACCGCTGACCTCTTGCATGCCATGCAAGCGCTCTCCCAGCTGAGCTATAGCCCCGTGTCTGGCAAAACGCGCATCCTAGTCGAAGTCAGGGTCTTTGTCCAGCCACGGCAGTGAGGCAAACACGCGTGCTAGCATCGTTTCACCATGACAGCACTTCGAATCGACGGCATTGCGCTCGCCGCCAAAACCAGGGCCGCCGTGGCCCAACGCGCCAAAACATTCGAGTCCCGTATGGGTCGGCCACCCGGTCTCACGGTGGTCGTGGTCGGCGACAACCCAGCCTCCGCCGTCTATGTTCGAAACAAGGTGAAGGCCTGCGACGAGGCGGGCTTTCGGTCCGAGAGGATTGCGCTGGCCCAGGACTGCCCAGAGGACATGCTGCTGGAGACCATCGAGCGTCTCAATCAAGACGACCGGGTCGACGGCATTCTGGTGCAGCTGCCTCTGCCTCCGCAGATCAATGCCCATCGAGTGATCGAGGCCATCGCGGCTGAGAAGGACGTCGATGGATTCCATGTGGCCAACGCCGGCGCGCTGATGATCGGTGAGCCGCTCTTTCGACCCTGTACGCCCTACGGCGTGATGAAACTCCTCGAGGAGGCCCAGGTCAGCATCCGCGGTGCGGAGGCCGTGATTCTCGGGGCGAGCAACATTGTTGGAAAGCCGATGGCCATGCTGCTGCTGCAGGCCGGTGCCACCGTGACCCTCTGCAACAGCAAGACGCGCAGCCTCGCAGACCACACGCGCCGGGCGGACATCCTTGTGGCGGCCGTGGGGCGCCCCCACTTGGTGACGGCCGACATGGTCAAGCCGGGGGCCGTGGTCATCGATGTCGGCATCAATCGGCTCGACGACGGCCGGCTCGCGGGAGATGTCGATACCGAGGCGGTCTGCGCAGTGGCCTCAGCCGTCACGCCGGTGCCCGGTGGCGTGGGGCCCATGACCATCGCCATGCTTCTCGTCAACACCATGGAATCTGCAGAGAGAAAACTCACATGAACGAACTCCTTGCCCGAAGCGGCCTCCCCCGTTACGACGGCCTTGATCCCAAGACCCTTGGCCCAGAGATCGACGAACTGATTGCCTCGGCCCAGTCAGCGCTCGAGGCCGTGGTGGCCCCCGACACGTCCGCCACCTGGGACGCCGTGATGGCCCCACTCACCACGGCCACGGAGGCCCTCAGCCGAACATGGTCTGCGGTCCACCACATGGGTGGAGTGATGGACAGCCCTGAGTGGCGAGACCTCACCAACAGCAAGCTTGAGGTCGTGACGGCATTCTGGTCGCGCCTGGCCCAAGACAGGCGGCTCTTCGAAAAGATGAAGGCACTGGCCAGCGCGGCCGACGTGCTCGCCGACCCTGCACGTCAGCAGGCCCTCTCCAATGGCCTCAGAGACTTTCGGCTCGGTGGCGCAGAGCTCTCGACCGACCAGCAGCGAACCTTCGCCGAACAGACCGCCCGGCTCGCGCAGCTCTCACAGACCTTCTCCGAGCAGTTGCTCGACAGCACGAACGCAAGCTTTGTTCATGTCACCGATCCAGCCGAGCTAGACGGCATTCCGGAACATGCCCTGGCTGCAGCGCGCGAAGAGGCCAAGCAACGCGGACTGGAGGGCCATGTCTTTACACTCCAGCAGCCGAGCCTGCTGCCCGTGCTGCAGTTTGCCAAGCACCGCGGCCTTCGTGAGGCGATCTACCGAAAGCATGCAACCCGCGCATCCGAGATCGCCGAGGAAGGCCCCACGCATGACAACACGCCGATCATGGGCGAGATTCTGTCGCTGCGTCAGCGCCAGGCGCAGCTGCTCGGATTCGGATCGGCTGCAGAAATGTCATTGGCCTCCAAGATGGCCTCCTCTCCGGGTGAGGTCACTGCCTTTCTTCAGTCGCTCGCACAGAAGGCAAGGCCCAGCGCAGAGCGCGACCTTGCAGATTTAAAAGCCTTTGCGAAGGAGACCCTCGGGCTCGATGCCCTCGAAGGCTGGGACATTGCCTATGCCAGCGAGCAGCTCCGGCAGGCGCGGTATCTCTTCAGTGAAGACGAAGTCCGTCAGTACTTCCCGCTGCCGGCGGTCCTCGATGGTCTCTTCGGCGTGGTCCGTAACCTCTTTGGCGTCTCGATTGAGGCCATGCCCAAGGAGCAGCCCTCGGCGGCCTGGCATCCCGACGTGCAGGCCTTTGCGGTGCGTCGGGCAGGCAGCACGATTGGCCATCTCTACCTCGACCTCTATGCCCGAAGCACCAAGCGTGGCGGTGCCTGGATGGACGATGCAAGAGGCCGCCGCCGCCTTGGGCAAGACCTTCAAACGCCTGTGGCCCTGCTGACCTGTAACTTTGCATCCCCGGTGGGTGACCGGCCCAGCACACTCACCCACGATGACGTGATCACGCTCTTTCATGAGTTCGGCCACGGACTCCACCACCTCCTCACCCAGGTCGATGAACTGGAGGTCTCCGGCATCAATGGCGTCGAGTGGGATGCCGTCGAACTGCCCAGCCAGTTCATGGAGAACTTCTGCTGGGAGTGGGAGACCCTACAGGCCATGACCCGCCACATCGAGACGCAGGCCCCACTGCCGCGAACGCTCTATGAAAAAATGAAGGCGGCCAAGAACTTCCAGAGTGGCCTCTTTACGATTCGTCAGATTGAGTTTTCCCTCTTCGACATTCGCATCCACCACGAACTCGTCTCTGCGGCCAACCAGGATGCCAATGCGGTGGGTCAGGACATCCAGGCGATCCTCCACGAGGTTCGCGATCAGGTGGCAGTGATTCGGCCACCGGCCTTCAATCGATTTGCGCAGAGCTTTGGCCATATTTTTGCGGGCGGCTACGCGGCGGGCTACTACAGCTACAAGTGGGCAGAAGTCCTGTCGGCCGATGCCTATGCTGCCTTTGAAGAGGCAGGGCCATCGGCCTACGCCGATGTCGGCCAGCGCTTCTTGGATGAGGTGCTCTCCCGCGGGGGCTCCCGCCCGGCGCTGGTCTCATTTGAGTCCTTCCGGGGTCGTGCACCCTCCATCGACCCACTGCTCAGGCACAACGGACTGGCCGAAGCCGCATGAAGCCCGCGGTGGTCTTGCTCAGTGGAGGGCTCGACTCCTCCACCTGCCTGGCCATCGCGCGGGCCGAGGGCTTTGCCTGCCATGCCCTGTCATTCGATTACGGCCAACGTCAACGCCCTGAGCTCGATGCCGCCAGACGCATTGCAGTCAGGCTTGGGGCCCAGACCCATCGGGTCCTGACACTCGACCTGCGGGCATTTGGTGGCTCTGCCCTCACGGCCGACATGCCCGTGCCCAAACACCGCAGCCTGGCCGACATGGGCCAGGGCATCCCCATCACCTACGTGCCGGCCAGAAACACCATCTTTCTCAGCAACGCCCTTGCGCTGGCAGAGGTGCTGGGTGCAACGGACATTTTCATCGGCGTGAATGCCCTCGATTACAGCGGCTACCCCGACTGCCGACCGGCCTTTATCGAGGCCTTTGAGGCCATGGCCAACCTCGCCACCCGTGCCGGCGTGGAGGGCCACGAGCCGCTGCGGATTCATGCCCCGCTGCAGCATGACACCAAGGCGCAGATCGTTCAGAAGGCCCGAGCCCTGAGGGTACCCATCGAAGAGACCCTCAGCTGTTACGACCCCACAGCAGCAGGTCAGGCCTGCGGTGGCTGTGATGCCTGCCTGCTTCGCGCCAAAGGCATTGCCGAGGCCGATGCAGCCCTGGCGAGCGCCCAGTGAGCGCCACTCTGGGGCCCCCAGGCAATGGCGCCCTTCGCGTGGCGAGTTGGAACGTCAACTCCCTGCGGGTTCGGCTGCCGCATGTGCTCGACTGGCTGGCCACGGCGCAGCCAGACCTCCTGGGTCTTCAAGAGACCAAGCTCATCGATGAAAAATTTCCCCGGGCTGAGATCGAGGCGGCTGGCTATGCTGTTCACTACACCGGTCAGCCCACCTACAACGGCGTGGCCATTCTGGCCAGACAAGCGCGATTCAGCGACATCAGCGATGTGACACACCACGACACACGGCTTCCTGATGATCAGCGACGACTGACGGCCCTCACCGCAAGGGACGCCAGCACCGGCCTGGACATGCGATTCATCTGCGTCTATGTGCCCAATGGATCTGAGGTCGGCTCGGACAAATACCGCTACAAGCTCGCCTGGCTGGACGCGCTGGAGGCGAGGCTTCAAGAGGAGTTGGCCGCGCACCCCCGCCTGGCCTTGGTCGGCGACTTCAACATCGCCCCAGGAGATCTCGACGTGCACGACCCTGCGGCCTGGCACGAGAAGATCCTCTGCTCGACGCCAGAGCGGGACGCCTTTGGCCGGCTGATCAAACTCGGACTGACCGACACACTCCGCGCCCATGCGCCCGATGAGACGTCTCTCTTCAGCTGGTGGGATTACCGACAGGCCGGCTTTCGGCGCAACCTGGGGCTGCGCATCGATCACATCCTTCTGAGCGAGCAGGCATTCGGCCCATGCCATGCATCAGGGGTCGACAAGCTGCCCCGAGGGCTTGAGCAGCCCTCGGACCACGCACCGGTCTGGGCCGACATCGCCTGAAATGCTGTCGGGCACAGCGCTGGCCATCGGACTCTGGTCCTCCGGACACTGTCTGGCCATGTGCGGCGGCCTGGCCCTGGCCGCGGGCCAGCAGGGCCGACACAGCCTTCGCCATCCCGCAGGCCAGGCCATTCAGATGCTCAGCTGGCAGGCTGGTCGCGTCCTCAGTTATGGCCTCATGGGAGCCCTGGCTGGTGCCATGGGCGCCTTCTTCCTGAACTTGGGCATGGTGGAGCAGACACAGCGCGCGGGCATGGTGCTGGCCAATCTGCTGCTCATTGGGCTCGGTCTTCACCTTGCTCGGGTCTCAAGCCTCATCCTGTTTCTGGAAGAGATCGGACGGCCCATTTGGCGAATGCTTGCTCCCTGGGCCACTGCCACGCTCACGCCAGCCCAGCCGGCCGGCGTTTTCCCCCCACCACCCTTGCTGCCCAGCCTGGCCAAGGCCCTGCGGGCCGGTGCCCTCTGGGGCTGGCTGCCCTGTGGTCTGGTCTACAGCATGGTCATCACCGCCTCGGTCACGGGTTCGCCCGCCTCGGGTGCGGGCTGGATGGTGAGCTTTGGCCTGGGGACGATCCCTGCCCTCTGGGCGGCCTCGATGGCGGGCGGCCGACTCACTGGCATGCTCAGGGCCGATGGCGTTCGCCGAGGGATGGGCTGGCTGATCATGGCCTTCGGTGTTTGGGGCTTGCTGCGCGCACTCGAATGGGTGAGCCTGCCCTGGCTCGACGCCTTCTGCATCACCCCCGCTTAAACACCGACCACACGAATGCCAACACTGCGCTGCTTTCATTGCCGCGAGCCGGTTCCACCGGAGGCCGTTGGCCTCTCCGTGGCCATTGCTGGAATGGATCAGCCCATGTGCTGCCGTGGCTGCCAGGCCGTGGCCCAGGCCATTGTCGATGCCGGTGCACAGGCCTACTACGAGCAGCGGGCGGTTCCAGCCCTTGACCCTCAACGTCGCGATCAGCTCAGCCCCTGGGCAGACCTTCTCGGGGATACCGCCTTCACCAGCAGGCATGTCGTGCAGGCCGAGACCCCAGACGGAGAGCCCATCTCCGAGACGACGCTCGCCGTCGAGGGCCTGCGCTGCGGGGCCTGCGCCTGGCTGATCGAGCGCATTCTGACCCGCCAGCAGGGCGTCGTCCTGGCCAAGGCCAATGCCACCAATGCCCGATTGTTCATTCGCTGGCGACCCAAGCAGGTGAGCCTGCAGACGCTCTGCGGTCTGCTGCGAGCAGTCGGCTACATCACGCTGCCCGTGGGCTCCCTCGCGCTGGAGGCCACGCGCAAGGCACATGCCCGATCAGACACCCGACGGCTGTTCGTCTCGGGCTTCCTGGCCATGCAAGTCATGATGCTGGCCATGCCGGAGTATGTCGCCGGAGCGCAGCTTGAGCCCGAGACACGCGAGCTCCTGCGCTGGGCCTCCATGCTGCTGACCATCCCAGCACTGCTCTACAGCGGAGACAGCTTCTCAAAGTCTGCTCTGAGGGCCCTTGGCCAGCGGCGCCTGAACATGGATGTGCCCATCAGCCTCGGGCTCTGGCTGGCCTTCCTGGGCAGCGTCGCGAGCCTGCTCTTGGACGGACCCCACGTCTATTTCGAGTCGGTGACCATGTTCGTATTTCTGGTGCTGGGCGCCCGGCACCTGGAGGCACGGATGCGCACCCGCACACTGCTGCGGCGCGAGGCCATTGCCCACCAGCCCCCGACCCTCGCCCACCGCATCAGCCCACCGGCCGCCACCCTGCCCGCCTGGGAGTTGCGCCCGGGGGATGATGTGAAGGTGCCCACCGGCGAGCGATTCCCAGCCGACGCCAACCTCAAGACAGACCAGTCAGACCTGGACCTCTCGGCCCTCACGGGGGAGCTGCACCCCGTAACCCATGCGCGCGGCGACCTGTGCCCCGAGGGCGCGATCAACCTCGGACGTGAGGCCATTGCCACAGTTGTCAGCGGATGCGGGGCGGGCACCCTTGCGCGACTCTCGCAATTGACCGAGCAGGCCGCCGCACAACGGCCGGACTGGACGAGCTGGGCCGACCGTGTGGCCGGTCGTTTCACCCTGGGCGTGCTGATCATCGCTGCCACCACTTTGGCCTACGGCTGGCTGCAGGGTGAGCCCGTTGAGACATGGCTGCCAAGACTGGTGGCCGTGCTCGTGGTCTCCTGCCCCTGCGCACTGTCCCTTGCAGGTCCTGCCGCCTATGCAGCCGGTCTGGGAGCCCTCTTGGAGAAGGGCGTTGCTGTCTCCAACCCCAACGCCCTGGCCAAGGCCTGGGCGCTGAGAACACTGGTCTTCGACAAGACCGGCACCCTCACCGAACCCGCGCTGGCCAACATCCGTGTGCACTGGACAGAGGCCAGTGGCACAGAAACTCCTGACTTGCAGTGGGCGCGCGTCCTCGCGCTCACCGAGGAGAGCCATCACCCATTGGCACGGGCCATGCGACTCCATGCCAGGGCAGCACTGGCTGCGTGTACGGACCAACAGGCCGAGCCACTGCCCGTGACGGAACGGCAGGCCTTTGCGGGACTCGGCCTTCAGGCTCGTGATGCGCAGGGGCGGCTGCTCCAACTGGGCGCCATGGGGTTTGTCGGGGCCGAGGCCTGCCTGGCAAAGAACGCTTTATTTGAGGGAGATCCACCGAGCCTTGCACTGGCGATGGATGGGGAGCCGATGGGCTTCTTCTGGCTCGATGACACCCTGCGGCCGGAGGCCCTGCAGACCATGGCCTCGATACGGCGCCTGGGCATCGACACCTGGCTCTTGAGTGGCGACCAGTCATCGCGTGTGCAGTCCGTGGCCCAGCAGCTCGGGTTTCCTCCGACCCAGGCCCAGGGGCCGCTGCGCCCCGAGGACAAGCTCAGCACCCTCCAGGCCCTTCAGACGCAGCAGGCTGGGGTGGGAATGGTGGGCGACGGGCTCAACGACGCGCCCGTGATGGCCGCAGCAGACGTGTCATGGGCGATGCATGGCAGTGCCTCTCTGGCTCAGCAACGGGCAGACATCTACCTCTTGCAGCCTGGCCTCGAGGGCGTGGTGTACACGCTGAACATGGCGCGACGCACGCGGCGCATTCTCTTTCAGAACATCTTCTGGGCGGTCGGCTACAACATCACCGCCATTCCGCTGGCCGCCCTGGGGCTCATACCGCCTGTTTGGGCTGCGATTGGCATGGCCAGCTCGTCATTGGTGGTCATGCTCAATGCTGCTAGGCTCCTCCCACAGACATGGACATCCTCCCGATCCTCCTCCTGATCAGCCTTGTGGTCATTGCGCTGGTGATCTGGCTGTTCTTTCAGATGTCCAGCGGCGGTCAGTTCGACGACCTTGAGGCGCCGGCCCGGCGGATCCTGCTCGACGATGATGGCGGCCGCCCGGTCGATCCGCCAGCGTCGCCGCAACAGGCCGTCTCAGGCACCGAGACGCCAGACCCTCCCCCGAAAGGCTGAGCCCTCTACTCGGGTTTTCCCCCATTTGGTGCGTTTGTATGGTTATATGCGGCAATACGCATATAACAGAGACCATTCCACAAGGGGATACAAAAATGGCTGCAGTGCTGGATGCGGGAGGCTTGCCCAGGGTCGACACCGGAGGCCGTCAGGGGCTTGAGGAATACAACTACGATGTGATTCGCATGCTCGCGTTTGCCACCGTCTTCTGGGGCATCGTGGGCATGTTTGTTGGCGTGTGGATCGCGGCCCAACTGGCCTTCCCCACGCTGGCCGAGGGCATCTCGTGGCTCTCTTTCGGGCGCCTGCGGCCCCTTCACACCAACGCGGTCATTTTTGCCTTCGGTGGCAGTGCGCTGTTGGCCACCTCCTTTTATGTCGTCCAGCGCACCTCGCATGCCCGACTGTTCGGCGGCTGGCTGCCGAACTTCGTCGCCTGGGGCTACCAGGCGGTGATTGTGCTGGCCGCCATCACCCTGCCCATGGGGCTGACCAGCACCCACGAATACGCCGAGCTCATCTGGCCCATCGACCTCCTTCTGGCCGCGGTCTGGGTGGCCTATGCGGTTGTGTTCTTTGGCACCCTGTGGCGGCGCAAGATTGAGCACATTTATGTCGGCAACTGGTTCTTCGGTGCATTCATCCTGACCGTGGCCCTGCTGCACATTGTTCGCAGCGCGGCCATTCCGGTGAGTTTCACGCAGGCCGTGCCTGTCTTTTCTGGCGTGCAAGACGCCATGGTGCAGTGGTGGTACGGCCACAACGCCGTTGGCTTTTTCCTCACAGCAGGCTTCCTGGGCATGATGTATTACTTCATCCCCAAGCAGGCCGAGCGGCCGGTGTACTCCTACCGCCTCTCGATTGTCCACTTCTGGGCCCTGATCTTCACCTACATGTGGGCCGGCCCACACCACCTGCACTACACCGCCCTGCCCGACTGGACACAATCCCTCGGCATGGTCTTTTCACTCATTCTGCTGGCCCCGAGCTGGGGCGGCATGATCAACGGCATCATGACCATGTCGGGTGCCTGGCACAAACTGCGCAACGACCCCATCCTGAAGTTTCTGATCGTCTCGGTGTCGTTCTACGGCATGTCGACCTTCGAGGGCCCCATGATGGCCATCAAGACGGTGAATGCCCTCTCGCACTACACCGACTGGACCATCGGTCATGTGCACTCAGGCGCCCTGGGCTGGGTCGGCTTCATCACAATTGGCTCGCTTTATTACCTCATCCCACGGCTCGTGGGCCGCACCAGCATGTACAGCGTCAAGGCCATCGAGCTCCACTTCTGGGTGGCCACAATCGGCATCGTGCTCTACATCGCCGCCATGTGGATCTCCGGCGTGATGCAAGGCCTCATGTGGCGAGCCCTCAACACCGATGGTTCGCTCACCTACACCTTTGTCGAGGGCGTGAAGGCGAGCTTCCCCTACTACGCGATTCGCCTGGGCGGCGGCCTGCTCTACCTGAGCGGCATGTTCATCATGGCCTGGAATGTCTACATGACCGCCCGCAACCCACAGCCCGTGAACACAGCAATTCCTGCTGTGGCCCACGCCTAATCCAGGGAGACCAAGATGGGCTTCAAGCATGAATTCATCGAGAAGCGACCCAGCCTGCTGATCGTCATGGTGCTGCTGGTCGTGGCCATTGGTGGCCTGGTGGAGATTGTTCCGCTCTTCTTCCAGAAATCCACCACCGAGCCCGTGGCCAACCTCAAGCCCTACACCGCCCTGCAGCTGGCGGGCCGAGACATCTACATCCGTGAGGGCTGCGTGGGCTGTCACTCACAGATGGTTCGGCCCTTCCGGGCAGAGACGGAACGTTACGGCCACTACTCGGTGGCAGGTGAGTCGGTCTACGACTTTCCGCACCTCTGGGGCTCCAAGCGAACCGGCCCCGACCTGGCAAGGGTCGGTGAGCGCTACTCAGATGAATGGCACCGGGTACACCTGATCAACCCACGTGATGTCGTGCCGGAGTCCAACATGCCGGCCTACCCTTGGCTTGCAGACGCGCCACTTCGGCTCCCACACCTCGAGAACAAGATGAGGGCCCTTCGTACCCTTGGCGTGCCCTACACGGATGAGGACATTGCGGGCGCGCAGCAGGCCATTGAAGGAAAGACGGAGATTGAGGCGGTGATCGCCTATCTCCAGTCCTTGGGCTTGGCCTTGCGGGAGAAACGCTCATGAATGAGATGCATGCGATTGTCACGGTGGTGCTCTTTGTCCTCTTCGTGGGAATCATTGCCTTCACCTTCAGCAAGGGCCAGAAGGAGAAGATGGACGCCGCCGCAAGGATTCCCCTGGAAGACGACACGCCCCCCTCATCCCCCTCTCGCTGAGACACAACATGGCCGACTTCAACTCTCAATTCTGGAATCTCTGGGTCGTTATCCTCACGGTGCTGAGCATTGCCGCCTGCGGCATTTTTCTCTTCGTGCTCTCACGCAAAAAGGTGAAGGCTGGCGATTCCGTAAACACCACCGGGCACGTCTGGGATGAAGACCTTCAGGAGTTCGACAACCCACTGCCGCGCTGGTGGATGATTCTCTTCTATCTCACCATTGCCTTTTCCGTGCTGTATCTGGTGCTCTTTCCCGGGCTCGGAACGGCAAAGGGCATCCTGAACTGGAGTTCCACCGGTGAGCACGTCAAAGAAATGCAGCGGGCCAATGAGACCTACGGCCCCATCTATGCGAAATTTGCCTCGATGACCATCGAGGAGACCGCCACCGATGCCCAGGCCCTGGCCATTGGGCAGCGACTCTTTGTGAACAATTGTGCCCAATGTCACGGCGTGGATGGTCGGGGTGGGAAAGGCTTCCCGAACCTCACCGACCAAGACAGTCTGTACGGCCTGGACGGCAATGCCATCAAGGCCTCCGTCTTGGCTGGCCGCAATGGGATGATGCCGCCGATGGCCGCAGCCGTTGGCACCGCTGCCGATGTCGAAAATCTCTCGCACTATGTGCTGAGCCTGTCTGGCACCGCACACGACTCCATCAAGGCTGCCCTGGGCCAAGAAAAATTTGCCGTCTGTGCGGCCTGTCACGGAGCTGCCGGCGAGGGCAACACCGCCATGGGTGCGCCTCGGCTCAGCGACAAGGTCTGGCTCTACGGTGGCTCTCTGGCCAGCATTCAGGAGAGCATCAACAAGGGCCGCGCAGGGGTGATGCCGGCCTGGAAGGAGATCATGGGCGACGAGAAAGCCCACCTGGTCTCGGCGTACGCCTATAGCCTCTCCCACAAACCCACCCCATGACCAGCCCAGGGGGAGCCAGTGAACCGCCCCCCGTCGTAGAGCAGACCGTTCTGCTCTACGCGCCCGGCAAGAAGATTTATGCCCGGGCGGTGGATGGCCTTTTCAATCGCTGGCGCTGGGCCTTCGTATTCTTCACACAGGCGCTCTACTACCTCACGCCGTGGATCACCTGGAATGGACGGCCCGCCGTGCTCTTCGACCTTGAGGCGCGGCGCTTTTACATCCTCGACCTCGTCCTGGTCCCACAAGACTTCATTTACCTCACCGCACTGCTCCTGCTCTCGGCCTTTGGGCTATTCCTCTTTACTGCGATTGCCGGTCGGCTCTTCTGCGGCTACGCGTGCCCACAGACGGTCTACACCGAGATCTTCATGCAGGTGGAGCGCTGGATCGAAGGGGATCGCCATGTCCGCATTCGGGCCGATCACGAGAAGAGCCTGGCCAGCCGGCTGCCCAGAAAAGCGCTGAAGTGGATGGTCTGGGCTGTGATTGCACTCTGGACAGGCTTCACCTTTGCCGGCTATTTCACGCCCATTCACGAGCTTGCAGCAGGTGTCGTGGCCCTGAGCCTCGGCTTCTGGCAATGGTTCTGGATGCTCTTCTACTCATTCTTCACCATGCTGCAGGCCGGATTCATGCGCGAGCAGGTCTGCAAGTACATGTGCCCCTACGCCCGCTTCCAGAGCGCCATGTTCGACCGAGACACACTCATTGTCAGCTATGACACGAGCCGCGGCGAGCCTCGTGGGAAACGATCGAAGGCAACAGACCATCATGCCCAGGGCAAGGGCGACTGCATCGACTGTGGCGTCTGCGTCGAGGTCTGCCCCACCGGCATCGACATCCGTGATGGCCTGCAGTACGAGTGCATCGGATGTGGCCTCTGCGCCGATGCCTGCAACACCATCATGGACCGCATGCACTACCCACGCGGCCTGGTGCGTTATGCAACCCTCAATGCGCTGGAGCACAAGCTCACGCCCGACGAAGTCAAGAAACGATTCTTTCGGCCCCGTGTGCTCATCTACACGGCCGTCTTGTCGGTCGTGGCCCTGGTGGTGCTCAGCACACTGGCCATGCGGGTGCCACTCAATGTGAATGTCATTCGAGACCGAGGCGCCCTGGCCCGTGAGGTGGAGGGAACCCACATTGAGAACACCTACCGACTGCAGATCACCAACACGGGCCATGCGGCCCATCGATTCATCATCTCACCATCCGGGCTCGATGGTCTTCGGATTCAGGGGGACACCCATGTGGTGGTTGAGGGGGGCGCCAACACCATGGCCATCATCAATCTGCAGCTCCCACTCGACAAGGCTGAGGCCCTGAAAAAGGGGTCCCACAAAATTGCACTCGATGTCCGATCTGAGGACAACCCAAGCCTGCGCGTACAAGAAAAGGCCGCATTCTATGTCCCTCGATAAGCCTGAAATCTGGTGGAAGCAGCCCTGGCCGTGGATTGTCATTGGCATGCTCGGCACCACCGTGGTGGCCAGCCTGGTGACCTTGGTGATTGCAGCCAACACAACCGACAGCCTGGTCTCGGATGACTACACCCGCCAGGGCAAGACCATCAACAAGCGACTCGCCAAAGACGATCTCGCAGAGCGCATGGGCATTCGCCTGACACCCGAGCTTCAATGGGTTTCCGATGACCTGCTTCAGATACAAGTCAAGTACCGCGCTGTGGACAGTTCCGCGCAGGCGCCGTCCTTTCTCAGACTCACGCTCTCCCACCCAACACTGGCAGACCGTGACACCAGTGTCTCGCTGGTTCAGATTCAGCAGGGGCTTTATCAGGCGCAGGTATCAGGCCTCACCACTGGACACTGGCACGCCATCACAGAGCCACCCACGGGCGACTGGCGGGTGCGGAGTCGCCTCGACATTCAACCCAAAGGGGTCCCAACACCATGAGCCAGTACGAGCCCTATCAGATCAAAGACCCTCGGGACACACCCTCCTCCGCTCGGGCCGCCATGAGCATTGTCTGGCCCTCATTTCTGGCGGCCGCCGCATTGTCGGGTGTGGTGTTCTCGGTCATCGACCCACAGGAGGTTCCGCTTTTTGCAGAGCAACTTGAGATCGGACGCAGGGAGGCCTACGGACTTGGGTTTCTCGTGTTCTGGGCCTGCGCAGCGCTGGCCAGCGCCATGACCTACTTGCTCGCGCGACCACCCAGCACGTGATCCGACTCGGCCGCTTCCTCGAGGCCGAGTTCTTGAATCTTTCGGGTGATGGTGTTGCGGCCGACGCCGAGAAGCTGGGCGGCCTCCATCCGACGGCCCCGGGTGTGGGCCAAGGCCGTGCCAAAGACAACCCGCTCAAAGGTGCGCGACCAATCGGCCATCCGCCCATCCGAGGACACACCTGTCTGTGGCGTGGACGCCAAGGATGCAGAGACGAGCTCAGCCAAACGGGCAGCCCAATCCGAATGCGACGGCCCGCCTGTTCCACCGGCATCGGTCTGGGCGGCCGCCGGAGCCGGACCCTCATGCATCCCGTGGCCAGGAACTGTGGCAAGAGGTGCTGCAACCGATGAATCCGCAGGAGCGTTTTGGGCCAACGGTAGGTCAGACTGCATGTCGGGTGGCAGGTCTTCGCACTCCACCCATTGGCTTGGTGCCATGACCGAGAGCCAATGACACAGGTTCTCGAGCTGCCGTACGTTGCCTGGGAAGGGCTGCGCCGCAATGACGGCCATGGCCTCGGGAGAGAGCTGCTTCACTTCCACACCCAGTGTCTTCGCAGAGCGAGACAAGAAGAACTTCACCAGCTCTGGTATGTCCTCCCGACGCTCCCGCAGCGGCGGTAGCCGAAGGCGAATGACATGGAGCCGATGGAAGAGGTCTTCACGAAAGCGTCCTTCGGCCACCCGTTGTTCTAGGTTCTGATGCGTGGCTGCGATGACTCGAACATTTGCCTTAAGCGGCTGATGGCCACCCACGCGGTAGAAGTGGCCATCCGACAACACCCGAAGCAGCCGCGTCTGAAGGTCGAGTGGCATGTCACCAATTTCATCCAAGAACAGCGTCCCGCCCTCGGCCTGCTCAAAGCGGCCACGTCGTTGTGCCTGTGCACCGGTGAAGGAGCCTCTCTCATGGCCGAAGAGCTCCGACTCTAAGAGGTCGTGGGGAATGGCTGCCGTGTTGAGGGCGACGAAGGGCATGTCCGCCCGGGGGCTGTGCCGGTGAAGGGCGTTGGCCACCAGCTCCTTGCCCGTGCCAGACTCGCCTGTGATCAGCACCGTGGCCGATGACTGAGAGAGCCGGCCGATGGCACGAAAGACCTCCTGCATGGCGGGCGCCTGGCCCAGCATCTCCAGCTGTGGCTCCACGCCGCCCGTTGCGCTGGCCCCGTTGGGGCGAGACTCACGGATGGCGCGCCGTATGAGGGCCGTGGCATCGTCGATGTCGAAGGGCTTGGTCAGGTACTCGAAGGCCCCACCCTGGAAGGCGGACACAGCGCTGTCGAGGTCGGAGAACCCCGTCATGATGATGACGGGCAGTTCGGGATGCCGCTCCTTCACACGCTCAAGCAGGGCCAGGCCTGAGTCGCCTGGCATTCGGATGTCGGAGACCAACACCTGAGGTGTTTCGGTGGGCAAGGCACGCATGACATCGCCCGCATTCTCGAAGAGTCGGCAGGGAATCTCGGCCTTGCGAAGCGCCTTCTCCAAGACCCATCGAATCGATGCGTCGTCGTCTACGATCCAGACTGGCTTCATGCCCCTCTCCCCTGTGGCTCACCAACGGGCAGGCAGATTTCGAAGGTTGTTCCGGCTGACCCGGTCTGACATTCAATGGTGCCGCCGTGCTGATGCACGATGGTCTGAGCAAGAGTCAGACCAAGACCATGGCCTTGCGGATTTCCAGACACCAATGGATAAAAAATTTCGTCTCGAATGGCCTCGGGAATGCCTGGGCCGTTGTCGGTGATGCTCAGAAGGACCGCGAGCCGATAACGCTGCCGATGCAGCGTGACCTGGCGGGCTGCACGGGTCTTGAGCGTGATGCAACCTGGTGCAGATGCACCAGCAGGGGGCTGACCTTGAATGGCCTGCGCCGCATTTCGCACGATGTTGAGCACGGTTTGAATCAGCTGCTCTGGATCGGCAGAGACCTCAGGAAGGCTGATGTCGTAGTCGCGCCGAATCTCTAGACCCGCGGAGAATTCAGAGAGGACCAAGGTGCGCACCCGCTCCAAGACCTCATGCACATTCACATCTCGCCGCGTGAGGCTGCGCCGCACTGGCGCAAGCATGCGGTCGACCAGCGACTGCAGCCGATCAGACTCCTTGATGATGATCTGGGTGTATTCCTTGAGCTCGCGGGTGGGCAGCTCCGCATCAAGGAGCTGTGCTGCGCCTCGAATGCCGCCCAGGGGGTTCTTCACCTCATGGCCAAGGTTGCGCAAGAGAGACTGGTTCATTTGCATCAGGGCCGCCTGCCGCTCCTCCCGACCAATCCGTTGAAAGGCATCCGGTTCACGCAGCTCCACCGACACCGACAGGCCTGGGTCTTCGAGCACCATCACGGCCGTGTCGAGCAACCGCTCGCTGCGTCCCTCGGTGGCACCGCTCACATACCAGCGGGCCTGGAGCCTTCGAACCACCACACTGCCCTCCGAAGCCTCCGACCAGAGTGCTGAGAGGTCGTCTGGCGAGGCCAGGAGGTCTGAGAGGCTTTGACCCAGAAGCTGCTGGGCGGACTGCCCCAGCAGCCCCTCTGCCACCAGGTTGGCGTGGCAGACACAGCCGCGGTTGTCGATCAACAACACGGCTGTGCTGAGCAGGTCGAGTGGATGCGTCTGTGTCAGAGCGAGTAGTACATGTCGAACTCGACCGGATGGGTGGTCATCCGGAACCGTGTGACCTCTTCCATCTTCAGGCCGATGTAAGCGTCGATCATCGCGTCGCTGAACACACCGCCCTTGGTGAGGAACTCGCGGTCTTTGTCGAGGTGCTCCAGGGCCATGTCGAGCGATGAGCAGACCGTCGGAATCTTCTTGTCCTCCTCGGGCGGCAGGTCGTACAGGTTCTTGTCTGCAGCCTCACCCGGATGAATCTTGTTCATCACGCCATCCAGGCCCGCCATCATCATGGCCGAGAAGGCCAGATAGGGGTTGGCCGTGGGGTCCGGGAAGCGAACCTCAATGCGACGGCCCTTCGGGCTGGCGACGTACGGAATTCGGATGGATGCGGACCGGTTGCGGGCCGAGTAGGCCAGCTTCACTGGAGCCTCAAAGCCAGGCACAAGACGCTTGTAGCTGTTGGTGCCCGGGTTGGTGATGGCATTGAGCGCACGAGCGTGCTTGATGATGCCGCCGATGTAAAAGAGTGCAAACTCAGAGAGGCCCGCATAGCCATTGCCCGCAAACAGGTTCTCTCCGCCCTTCCAGATGGACTGGTGCACATGCATGCCGGAGCCGTTGTCGCCCACCACGGGCTTGGGCATGAAGGTGGCTGTCTTGCCATAGCTGGCCGCCACATTCATGACCACATATTTGAGGATTTGAGTCCAGTCGGCGCGCTGCGTGAGCGTGGAGAACCGGGTGCCAATTTCGCACTGGCCGGCACCCGCCACCTCGTGGTGATGGACTTCCACGGGCACACCCATCTGCTCCAGGATGAGGCACATCTCGGAGCGGATGTCTTGGTAGGAATCGACCGGTGGCACGGGGAAGTACCCACCCTTGACGGCCGGCCGGTGGGCCAGGTTGCCACCTTCGTAATCGATGCCGGTGGACCAGCTACCCTCCTCGGATTTGATCTTCACGCCACAGCCGGACATGTCGACGCTCCATGTGACGCCATCAAAAATAAAGAACTCGGGCTCTGGGCCAAAGTAGGCGGTATCGCCCACGCCGGACGCCTTCAGAAACGCCTCGGCACGCTTCGCAATGGAGCGGGGGTCGAGGTCGTAGCCCTTGCCGTCGGAGGGCTCCACCACATCGCAAGTGATGTTGAGGGTAG
>CAZPRT010000018.1:0-4470 GCA_964589205.1 uncultured Bordetella sp.
GAGGTCGTGACGACGCGTTGGATCGACTGGTCTCGGCGGACCGAGTAGCTGGTTGGAATCCTATGACGGTGAGGGTGGGATTGGCTCCGGCCTAACTTTGCTTTGCAAAGTGAGCCTCCGCCGAACTCGCCAAGGGCTCGTTTCGAACCCAGGTGGGCTCTCATCAACCACCCATCTCCCAAATTAAAAATGGGCCCGCATGGGCCCATTTTTAATTTGGCGGAGAGGGTGGGATTCGAACCCACGGTGCGGTTACCCGCACGCCTGATTTCGAGTCAGGTACATTCGACCACTCTGCCACCTCTCCGCGAAGCCGCGATTATAGCGTCTCCGCGCCCCCCATGTAGGGCACCAGGGCCTTCGGCACTCGGATGCTCCCATCGGCCTGCTGGTGGTTTTCTAGAACCGCCACGAGCGTACGGCCGACTGCCAAGCCGGATCCATTCAGAGTGTGAATGAACTCGTTTCGTGTCTTACCCCCCTCACCCAACCGCTTCACCCGAGCCTGCATGCGCCGAGCCTGAAAGGCCTCGCAATTGCTGACGCTCGAGATCTCTCGATAGGCTTTTTGTGCCGGCAGCCACACCTCGAGGTCGTAGGTTTTTGCAGCGCCAAAGCCCATGTCTCCTGCGCATAAGAGCATGACCCGATACGGCAACTCGAGCCCCTGCAAGATCGATTCCGCATGGCTGACCATCTCTTCAAGGGCGTTGTAGCTCGTCTCTGCAGCCACCAACTGCACCATCTCAACCTTGTCGAACTGGTGCTGCCGAATCATTCCCCGTGTGTCTCGACCATACGAGCCCGCCTCACTTCGAAAGCATGGTGTGTGGGCCGTCAGCCGCATGGGAAGGGCTTCCTCGTCAAGCAGTTCATCTCGAACGAGATTCGTGAGTGAGACCTCGGAGGTTGGAATGAGATAGAGACCATCGGAGTCGCCCTCCTGTCCGCCCTTCTTAACCGCAAATAGGTCGTCTGCAAACTTGGGCAGCTGCCCCGTGCCGTAAAGCGTGGCACTGTTCACAATGTAGGGCGTGTAGCACTCGGTATAGCCGTTGCGCGTGGTCTGAACATCCAACATGTAGTGCGCCAACGCGCGGTGAAGCCTTGCCACTGGGCCCTGCATGAACGTAAACCGGGACCCCGAGAGCTTGACTCCCACATCGAAGTTCAGCCCAATGCGTGCTCCGAGATCCACGTGGTCGGCAGGTGAGAAATCAAACTCAGCAGGCTTGCCCCAGCGACGCACCTCGATATTGTCGTCGGCCGACTTGCCCACGGGAACAGTCTCGTGGGGCAGGTTCGGGATGCTCGCGAGCCAGGCATCGAGCTCGGCCTGAATGGCGGCGAGGTCAGCCTCCGCGGCAGACAGCTGCTCGGGCAATGCGGCCACCTCGGCCATGAGCGCGCTGGCGTCTTCTCCTTTGGCCTTGGCCTGACCAATCTGTTTAGAGAGCGCGTTTCGGCTCGCCTGCAGCCCCTCCGTCTGAAGCTGCACACCCTTGCGGCGGGCCTCCAAGGCATCAAAGGCCTGGGTGTCCAGGTCGTAGCCCCGAGCCGCAAGGCTTTTGGCCACGGCCGCGCTGTCTTTGCGAAGCAATTGAATGTCGATCATGAGTGGTTTTCGTTTTTCTGGCGCAGCGCCGCTAATTTTTCCGCGATTTTACTTTCAAGTCCTCGGTCCACCGGCGCATAGAGAGGTGACTGGCCCAGCAGCGCCTTTGGCAGGTAAGCCTGACCAGCGGAGAAGGCATCGGGCTCGTCATGGGAGTAACGATAGCCGGTGGGTGCGTTGCGCAAGTGATCGGGCACGGGCAAGGACCCAGACGTCTCCACCAGCGCCCGGGCCGCCTGCCAGGCCTTGTAGACCGCATTGCTCTTGGCCGCCATGGCCAGAAATACTGCCGCCTGGGCCAAGGCCAACTCACCTTCGGGGGAGCCAAGCCGCTCGTAGGCCTGCGCGGCCGACAATGCCATCTCAAGGGCGCGAGGGTCTGCCAGCCCGATGTCCTCGCTTGCCATGCGAATGAGACGCCGGGCCACATAGAGCGGATCCGCGCCGCCATCGAGCATCCGCGCAAGCCAATACAGCGTGGCGTCTGGGTCTGACCCACGAACCGACTTGTGAAGGGCGCTGATCTGGTCGTAGAACACGTCTCCGCCCTTGTCGAACTGTCGCATCACGCCGGGCAGGCAGGCGGACAACTCCGCATCCGTCACGTGAACAGGCCGGCTGGAGAAGGCCAGCCCCACCATCTCCGTCAGGTTCAGTAGCCTCCGACCATCGCCATCGGCAGTATCGATGAGACGCTCGCCTGCCGCCCCTTCAAAGCTCAAGCCTCCCAGGCCCTCTGCATTGAGAGCCCTCTCAAGCAACGCTTGCAGATCGGCCCTCGAGAGCGGTTCCAGCCGAAACACCTGGGCCCGGGATCGCAAGGCTCGATTGACTTCAAAACTCGGATTCTCGGTGGTGGCACCGATCAGAATCAGGAGACCAGATTCCACATGGGGCAGGAAGGCGTCTTGTTGCGTCTTGTTGAATCGGTGCACCTCATCCACGAAGACCACGGTCTGCTCGCCAAGGGCCCGGGCCTGCTCGGCCCGTTCCACAACCTCACGAATGTCCTTGACCCCGGCCAGCACGGCAGACAGCGACTCCATGCGAGCGCCCACGGCCTGTGCCAAAAGCCTGGCAATGGTGGTCTTCCCCACGCCAGGCGGGCCCCATAGAATGACGGAGGGCAGTCGGCCCTGGGCCACGGCCCGCACAAGCGGACCATTGGTGCCCAAGAGATGCTGCTGACCAATCACCTCAGAGAGCGCCCGAGGCCGAAGCTGCTCGGCCAGCGGAACGGCCATTGACATCACTGCGGCGGGCGCAACCACTCGACGCCTGCGGGTGCCTTGAATTCAAAAGTGCCCGCAGGCAAGGCGACATTGCGCCGCTGCGCCGAGAGCGTGACCTTGCTGCGGCGGCCCATGGCATCCACCAATAAGAATTGTGTAATCTGACCCTCAAGGCTCAGTCCGACCTCCAGGGCCGAGAGCGTCTCGGTGGTCTCACGCGGCTTGACCGACACCCAAGAGAGGCCATCTCGGTCTGGCAGCCCTGAGAGCTCAAACCGCTCTCGCACCAGTCGCTCTGCATCGGGGCCCACCAACAGCAACAGGCCAGCGGGGCTGGTCATCTGGGCTGTATCGATGCGCCGTACCGTCACCTGGGCAAGGTCTGGATCGTAGAGCAGGAATTCATCGCCGCGGATGAGTTGCAGTTGAGGGTAAGGCTTCTGAACCTCCCAACGGAACCGTCCCGGACGCGCAAGCGCAAGCACGCCGGAGAAACGCATCACACGTCCCGACGGTGAGGCCTGTTCATGAAGAAAGTTGGCCTGCAGGCTTTGGATGTCTCGAAGCGCCGTGATGAGTCGCTCCTCTGGTCCCGCAATGACCTCCACCACGGGCTGGGCCTGAACCACGCCCAGCCATGACATACAGACCACGGCGCCAAGCCAGGCCGAGGCCAGCCCAAGCACTTCTCGACGCGCGGGCCTATTCACGGCCGGCAGGCACAAGAATGTCGCGGTTGCCATTGGACTGCATGGGAGAAACGAGGCCCGCCTTCTCCATGGCCTCGAGCAGCCGTGCAGCGCGGTTGTATCCAATTCGCAGGTGACGCTGCACGAGGGAGATGGATGCACGGCGGTGCTGCAGCACCACAGCCACGGCCTCGTCATAGAGGGCATCGGACTCGGGGTCTTGGCTGCCACTGCCTGCATCGAGTCCCGCGGTGAAGACACCCCCGGCCTCTGGGTCTGCCCCCTCCAGAATTTGATCGTCGTACTGCGCGCCACCAGCCTCACGGAGCCGTTGCACCACGGCCAAGACTTCTTCATCGGCCACGAAGGCGCCGTGAATACGCGTGGGGATGCCGGCGCCAGCCGCCAAGAAGAGCATGTCGCCCTGGCCGAGCAGGGCCTCGGCGCCCATCTGGTCGAGAATCGTGCGCGAATCGATCTTGCTGGACACCTGAAAGGAAATACGGGAAGGGATGTTGGCCTTGATCAGCCCCGTGATGACATCGACCGAGGGGCGCTGGGTGGCCAAAATTAGATGAATGCCAGCGGCCCTGGCCTTCTGGGCCAGCCGCGCAATGAGTTCTTCAATCTTTTTGCCCACCACCATCATGAGGTCGGCGAGCTCGTCAATGACGACCACGATTTGGGGCAACGGCTGCAGCGGCTTGGCCTCTCCAGCCGCCACCATCTCCTCGGTGGCCAGCGGATCTAATATGGGCTTGCCCTTGCGCAAGGCCTCTTCAACACGCTGATTAAAGCTGGCCAGTCCTCGGGTGTTGAGCTTGCTCATCAGGCGGTAGCGGCGCTCCATCTCTCCCACACACCAATGCAGGGCATTGGCGGCCAATTTCATGTCCGTGACCACGGGCGTGAGCAGGTGCGGAATGCCCTCGTA
>CAZPRT010000018.1:4570-18394 GCA_964589205.1 uncultured Bordetella sp.
ACCGTCTGGCGGCGTGGGTTTGGAAGCTCAAGGCCCATCAAATTCTTGCCAGGAATGGTCTCCACCACCCGTACACTGGTGAGGGAGAGGGCTCTCGCAAGGTCTCTGGCCAGGTTCACAATCTGAGAGCCCTTCACGCCAGAGGCAGGCTCAATCTCGTAGCGCGTGATCACAGGACCCGGCTGGGCACTGACCACACGCACGCTGATTCCAAAATCGTTTAGTCGGTTCTCGATGAGCCGGGAGGTGAAATGCAGGGTGTCTGCGGGAACTGGCTCTGCGCGTCCAGTGACGGCCTCGAGCAAGGACAACTCTGGCATCGGGTGAGAGCCAGCGATGGGATCGGCCGAGAAAAGGTCGTCTTGTTTGCTCTGAAAGACCGCCTCCGGCGTGGGGCGAGCTGGCTCGACCTGTGCCACTGGCATGAGGTCGATCTCGGCCTCTGGGCGTACCCTTCGTTTGATCTCGATGCGCTCGGCCCGCTTCTCTGCAATGGAGGCGCCCAGTCGGCGATCCTGGCGCGCCTGAAACCAGGCTCGCACGACCTGCGCACTGCGCTCAGTGGCCTGACCCAAAGACTCGAAAAATCCGATCCATGAGAAGCGCAGAAAGAGGCTCAGCCCCACGAAAAAAGACACCAGTGCCACCAGCGTGAGGCCTGTCGGGCCGACGAGCCACTCCACGGTGCTGCCCAGAAAGCTGCCCAGGGCCCCGCCGGGGATGTTCGCAAAGAAGCTGTCGCCCAGCCCGAGCCGTTGGGCCTCCAGGGACGCACTCGAGGCCATGAGCAGAATAAAGCCCCAGAGCCGGGACGGCACCACCGACGGCATGGGCGACTGGGCCGAATGGCGTTGGGATGGATCCGACAGCGCCTGTTGGCCACGCATGCCAGCGGCCAGTCGCCACGCATCCCAGGCAAGCACCAGCGCCAGGAGCACGAGCCAGGCTGAGGACAAGCCCAGCATGAACACCAGGCCATCGGCCAGGGCTGCACCGAATCGGCCGAGCCAATTCTGGGGCTCCATGCCTGCGGAGACCTGGAACCAGCCCTGGTCATTGGGCGAGAAGCTCAACAAGGAGAGTGCCAAAACCGCTGCCGAAGCGGCCCAGACGATCCATGCCAGATCGGCCATCCATGGGGGCACCCAGGCGGTGGCCATCCTGTCTGCAGACCGGCGCGGCGTGGCCGAGCGCGTTGGAGCCGACTTGGGAGCGGCGGTGCGGCTGCGGGTTTTGTTCAAGGAAGGGGGCATGGGCGCGTGTAAGAGACCTCCGTTCTTATAATTGTCCCTTATTCCTTCCTCGACGCTCATCCACCACCATGTCCCAACACCATCGACTCCTCATTCTGGGCTCTGGCCCAGCCGGATACACCGCGGCCATCTACGCAGCCCGCGCCAACCTTCAGCCTGTGCTCATCACCGGGATGGCGCAGGGCGGCCAGCTGATGACCACCACCGATGTCGAGAACTGGCCCGCTGATGCCGATGGCGTTCAAGGCCCGGAGCTCATGAGCCGGTTCCTGGCCCATGCAGAGCGTTTTCAGACCCAGATTCTCTTTGACCACATCCACACCGCAGCCCTCAATGAAAAGCCCATTCGGCTGGTTGGTGATGCAGGCGAGTACACCTGCGATGCCTTGATCATCGCCACGGGGGCCTCGGCCATGTACCTGGGGCTGCCCTCCGAGGAGGCCTTCATGGGCCGCGGCGTCTCGGCCTGTGCCACCTGCGATGGATTTTTCTACAAAGGGCAGGATGTCTGCGTGGTGGGCGGTGGAAACTCGGCCGTCGAGGAAGCCCTCTACCTTTCGAACATCGCCAAGACCGTGACGGTCATTCACCGTCGAGACAAATTCCGGGCTGAGCCCATCCTGATTGACCGCCTCATGGCCAAGGTTCAAGAGGGGCATGTCCGGCTGGCCCTCAACAGCACGGTGGACGAGGTCTTGGGCGATGAATCTGGCGTCACTGCCGTGCGCGTTCAACGCCAAGACGGCAGCAAAGAAGACATTTCAGTCCATGGCATGTTCGTGGCCATCGGCCATCGGCCCAACACCGAGATCTTTGAAGGCCAGCTCAACATGAACAATGGCTATATCAAGACCTTGGCGGGCCTTGAGGGAAATGCCACCGCCACCAATGTGCCGGGCGTGTTTGCAGCGGGCGATGTACAAGACCACGTCTATCGGCAGGCCATCACCAGCGCCGGGACAGGCTGCATGGCCGCACTCGATGCCCAACGCTATCTTGAAGCACTCGGTGACCAAGGCCACTGACGAGGAGATTGCCCTCTTCCGTGCGGCGGTGGCCAATGCCACGCCTGTGGAAGACCCTCGTCATCCCGCTGTGCGCCAGCGGCCTCGCCCGCTCCCCATCCCCCGTCAGCGCATGGCCGACGAGGCCAGGGCATTGGATGAAAGCCGCCTCTCCGATCTCACGCCCGAGACGCTCCTCGACAGCGATGAGACCCTCTCGTTTGCGCGAAACGGCATTTCGTCGGACACCTTGCGGCGACTGCGCCGTGGTCACTGGACGATTCAGGCCGAACTAGACCTCCATGGGCTTCGCAGTGACGAGGCCCGCATGGCCTTCTCTGATTTCATTCGAGACTGTCACCGAAAAGATCGACGCTGCCTTCGCATCATCCATGGCAAAGGCCTTGGATCGATCGGGCGTGAGCCCGTCTTGAAGAACAAGGTGCGGGCCTGGCTCATGCAGAAGGACGAGGTGCTCGCCTTCTGCCAGGCCCCTGGCCACGAGGGGGGCTCGGGCGCAGTGCTTGTACTGCTGCGGTCTGCCGCTTGAACTGCGACGACTAGACGGCCTCGTCGCCAGTCTCACCGGTGCGAATGCGCACCACCTGTTCCATGGACTGCACGAAGATCTTGCCATCGCCAATGCGGCCTGTTCGGGCGGCCTCGACAATGGCCTCCACCACACGATCGGCCATGTCATCTCGCACCACAGCCTCGATGCGAATCTTTGGAAGGAAATCCACCACATACTCAGCACCCCGATAGACCTCGGTGTGGCCCTTCTGACGGCCGAAGCCCTTGACATCTGTGACAGTCAGACCAGAGACCCCGAGTTCGCCAAGGGCCTCGCGGACTTCATCGAGCTTGAATGGTTTGACAATCGCGGTGATGAGTTTCATTGGAAAAACTCCTTCTCGGTGAATCGATTGGTGATGGGGAATCGCCAGTCGCGGCCAAAGGCCCGCTTGCTGATGCGCGGGCCGGGGGCGGCCTGACGACGCTTGTACTCATTGGATCGAACCAGCCGAATCACCTGCGAGAGCAGTTCGCGAGAAAAGCCAGCCCCTAGTAAGTCTGCCACGGACTGCCCGTCCTCCACGAACCGCTGCAAGACCTCATCGAGCTGATCGTAGGGTGGAAGAGAGTCTTGATCGGTCTGGTCGGGCCGCAGCTCCGCCGATGGGGGTCGGGTGAGAATGCGCTCTGGGATGACCTTTCCCCTGCCCTGGGCCAGGCCTCGGGCGTTGCGCATGTGCGAGAGGCTGTAGACCTGGCGCTTGAGGAGGTCTTTGAGGACGGCATAACCACCAGCCATGTCCCCGTAGAGGGTGCAGTAGCCAACCGCCATTTCTGATTTGTTTCCAGTGGTGAGCACCAGCCGGCCCGTCTTGTTCGAGATGGCCATGAGCAGCACCCCACGAATGCGCGACTGCAGGTTCTCCTCGGTGGTGTCGGCCGGCAGGCCTTTGAAGAGCGGGGCGAGGGTGGATTCCAAGGCGGTGAAGGCTGGCGTGATGGGCAGATCGTGCAAGGTCACACCGAGGGCTGCAGCACACGCCTTGGCATCCTCAAGGCTCATGGATGCGGTGTAGGCCGAGGGCATCATCACCGCTGTGACCTGGTCTGCTCCGAGCGCATCCACGGCGATGGCCAGCGTCAATGCGGAGTCCACACCACCCGAGAGGCCAATGATGCCGCCCTGAAAGCCGTTCTTTCGAACGTAGTCTCGGGTTCCCATGACGAGTGCCTCGTAGATTTGCTCATCGGGCGACATGACCGGCGCGGTGTCGGCTTCGGCGATGAGCCCATCCTCGCCGATGGTGAGCAATAGGTCGTCCTCCACGAAACGATTCGCCCTGGCCGCCACCTCGCCAGATGCGTTCGTGGCGAAGCTGTCGCCATCGAAGATGAGCTCATCTTGCCCACCCACCAGGTTGCACATCACCGCTGCCAGACCTCGGTCGTTGACATGGCGGTGCACGACATCGAGCCGCTCGAGCTCTTTGTTGACGTGAAAGGGTGATGCATTGAGCACCAGCAGGACCTGTGCGCCCTCGGCCTTGGCCATGGCGGGACCGCGCGGGAACCAGACGTCCTCGCAGATGTTCACCCCAAACCGAATGCCCTTGGAATCAAAGACCAGGGGGGCTCCATCGGCCTGGAAATACCGCTGCTCGTCAAAGACGGCATAGTTGGGCAGTTCGAGCTTGCCATAGACCCCGAGCACCTGGCCCTCTCTAAAGACCGTGGCCGCATTGAAGACATGACCATCGTGCAGCCGAGGGTGACCCACCACCACCGCCAGGCCAGGCCATTGGGCGCTCGCCTGAACCAACTCCTCGAGGACTTCTTGGCTTCTGCGCAAGAATGCGGGTCTCAAGACCAAGTCTTCGGGGGGGTATCCCACCAAGGAGAGCTCTGGGGTCAGGAGAATAGAGGCCGAATGTTTGAGGGCGCGCTGCGCGGCAGCCTTTATTTTTTCGGCATTGCCGGTCACGTCGCCAACGGTGGCGTTGATCTGGGCGACCAGCAATTGGAGTGACATTCTTGAATTATCGCATGCAGGTTTTCGAGCGTTTTGCCCAAGTCCCGGCCGATGCATGGGGGCAACTCCTGGCCGCCTCACCACTGGCCACGCCCTTCATGCGAGCAGACTTCCTTCAGGCCATGGAAACGAGTCAGAGCGCCTGTCCGGACACCGGCTGGCAGGCCCGCCCAGCCCTCCTGTTTGATGAATCCGACCGCATCGTGGGGGCCATACCGCTCTTTGCCAAAGGCCACAGCTATGGCGAGTATGTCTTCGACTGGGCCTGGGCCCGGGCTTACGAAGAGGCCGGGCTGCCTTATTTCCCCAAATGGCTGGTGGCCAGCCCCTTTAGCCCTGTGCCGGGCAGCAGGCTTCTGGCGGCAGACCCCGAGGCACGCCTCGGTCTGGCAGCAGGCCTCACCGACCTCGTGCGGCAGTCTGGCTGGTCATCGGCCCATGTGCTGTTTGGCCATGAAACAGACCACCAGGCGCTCTCTCAGGCGGGCTGGCTGCTGCGCAAGGGCGTTCAGTTCCATTGGCATCACCGAGGCTACCGAGACTTCAACGATTTTCTTGAGTCACTCACCCAGCCCAAGCGCAAAAAGATTCGAGCCGAACGACGCCGCGTGGCAGAGGCCGGCATCAGCTGCAGCGTCACCTGTGGGCAGGCCATCACCGATGCCGACTGGGCCTTCTTCTACCGGTGCTACTGCCAGACCTATTTCGATCGGGGCAACCCGCCATACCTCACCGAGGCATTCTTCGAGCAGATTCGGCGCAGCATGCCGGAAACACTGGTGCTGGCCATGGCCCACCGAGGCGCCACACCGGTCGCCTGCGCCCTCTTGCTTCGCGGGACCGACCAGGGCCGCAGCGTGGCCTACGGCCGCTACTGGGGGGCTGTGGAGCAGGTGCCGATGCTGCATTTTGAGCTCGCCTACTACACGCCCCTGGAATGGGCCATCTCGGCAGGCATCGACCGCATCGAGGGTGGCGCCCAGGGCGAGCACAAGATGGCCAGGGGCTTTGACCCCGTCGAGACATGGTCGTCGCACTGGATCTCACGGCCAGAATTCCGGGACGCGGTTGCGCGCTTTCTGACACGCGAGCAAGGCGGCGTAGACGCCTACCTCTCAGAACTCGATGACCGTCGCCCCTTCCGAATTGAGCCCGCGGGGTAGCCCGCAGGCCAGTCGGTTAGCCGCCTTTCTTGAACCGGGACACGCCGTTGGAGATCTCGGCCTTGGCCGCCTCAGGACCCTCCCAGCCCTTGATCTTGACCCACTTTCCCTTTTCCAGATCTTTGTAATGCTCAAAGAAATGCTGGATCTGATGCAGCCGCTCAGGCGCAATGTCCTCTGGCTTTCGCCAGTGCTTGTAGATGGGGAGAATTTTGTCGGTGGGGACCGCCAAGACCTTGGCATCGCCCCCAGCCTCATCGTCCATCTGAAGCACGCCAATGGCTCGGCAGGCCACCACCGCACCACCCGCGACTGGAAATGGCGTGATGACAAGCACATCGACCGGATCGCCATCGTCTGAGATGGTTTCCGGCACATAGCCGTAGTTACACGGGTAGTGCATGGAGGTCATCATGAACCGGTCTACGAACAGGGCGCCCGTGTCCTTGTCGACCTCGTACTTGATGGGGTCACTGTGGGCAGGAATCTCGATGATGACGTTGAACTCTTCGGGAATGCGGTCTCCAGGGGGCACACTTTTAAGGGACATGGCAGATAGCTTTCGGAAAAAAGAAAAGGAAGATGCCCGAATCATAAGGGATTCCCCCAATCCGCTCCAAGACAAAAAGGGCAAGACTCACGACACCCAATCCATTTGAGGAGCGATTCATGTCGGCTGGTCTTGTCCTTGCGCTGGTCTGTGGTGCGTTGGCCATTTTGTACGGCCTCCTGTCGAGTCGTTGGATACTGGCGCAGCCGGCAGGCAACGCTCGCATGCAGGAGATTGCGGCGGCCATTCAGGCGGGTGCCTCGGCCTATCTGGCTCGGCAGTACCGAACGATTGCAATCGTTGGGGTGATCATCTTCGTGGTGATCCTGGTGATTCCTGGACTTGGGGTGGCCACCGCGATTGGCTTTGCCGTTGGCGCGATTCTCTCGGGTGCCGCGGGATTCATCGGCATGAACATCAACGTACGGGCCAATGTCCGAACGGCTGAGGCTGCCAAGGGCGGTATCAACCCAGCCCTGGACATCGCATTCCGCGGAGGAGCCATCACGGGGATGTTCGTGGTGGGCTTAGGCCTCATTGGAGTCACCCTCTTCTATGCAGCCATGCGAAGCTCAGGCGTAGACATCCACCACGCCCTTCAGCCGCTCATTGGCCTCGCCTTTGGCTCCTCACTGATTTCCATCTTTGCGAGGCTCGGAGGGGGCATCTTCACGAAAGGTGCAGACGTAGGCGCCGATTTGGTGGGCAAGGTCGAGGCAGGTATCCCGGAAGACGACCCGCGCAACCCGGCCGTCATTGCCGACAACGTCGGTGACAACGTTGGCGACTGCGCTGGCATGGCCGCCGACCTTTTTGAAACCTATGCGGTCACCATCATTGCCACCATGCTGTTGGGTGCCCTCACTCTATCTGCCATGGGAGACGCTGCCGCCATCTACCCGCTGGCTCTGGGTGGCGTGTCAATCATTGCCTCGATCATCGGCTGTTTCTTTGTCCGCTACTCGGGTCAGGGAAAAATCATGACGGCCCTTTACAAAGGGCTGATCGTGGCAGCCGGCCTCTCGGTGGTGCTGTTTTGGTTTGTAACCGACTGGCTGCTGGGCGATGTGGCCGGTGCCGTGCCGGGATTGTCCGTTGCCAAACTCTGGGGCGCTGCCGTGGTGGGCATCCTGCTCACGGGCGCGATGGTGATCATCACGGAGTACTACACAGCCACAGAGTACGCCCCCGTTCGTCATGTGGCGGCAGCCTCCGAGACAGGTCACGCCACCAATATCATTGCGGGCATTGCAGTGTCCATGCGGTCAACAGCATGGCCCGTGATGGCCGTGGTCGCAGCCATTCTGGCGGCCTACGCGCTGGCAGGCCTCTATGGCATTGCGGTGGCCGCCACAGCGATGCTCTCCATGGCGGGCATCATCGTGGCCCTCGATGCGTATGGCCCCATCACAGACAACGCCGGCGGCATCGCCGAAATGGCAGAGCTCCCACCCGAGATTCGGGCCGTGACCGACCCGCTTGATGCCGTCGGCAACACCACCAAGGCCGTCACCAAGGGCTATGCAATTGGCTCGGCTGGACTGGCTGCACTGGTGCTCTTTGCCGATTACACACACGCCCTTGAGAGCGCCGGCCAGGTCGTTCGCTTCGACCTTTCAGATCACATGGTGATCGTGGGCCTATTCATCGGTGGGCTCATTCCGTTCCTCTTCGGCGCCATGGCCATGGAGGCTGTTGGTCGCTGTGCCGCCTCCGTGGTGACCGAGGTGCGCCGTCAGTTCAGGGAGATTCCCGGCATCATGGAGGGCACTGCAAAGCCGGAGTACCACAAGGCTGTTGACATGCTCACTGCCTCGGCCATTCGAGAAATGATTGTCCCCTCGTTACTGCCAGTGATGGTGCCGATCGCGGTCGGCCTGATCCTCGGACCGGTAGCCCTGGGCGGCCTGCTGATGGGCACCATTGTGACAGGCCTGTTCGTGGCGATCTCGATGTGCACGGGAGGTGGTGCGTGGGACAATGCCAAAAAGTACATTGAAGATGGATTCCATGGGGGCAAGGGCTCAGAGGCCCACAAGGCAGCCGTCACCGGCGACACAGTCGGGGACCCTTACAAAGACACGGCGGGGCCTGCTGTGAACCCGCTCATCAAGATCATCAATATTGTGGCGCTGCTGATCGTGCCGGTGCTGTAGACCGAATAGAGGCGGCCTGGCGCCAGTGACGCCGGGCCGCTTCCGTATCGCCTTGATCGTCGGCCCACTGAGCCAGTGCCAAGAGTGCCTCGGCACTCGTGCGAGCAGCAACAGCCTGCTCCAAATGCACGCCAGCCTTGCCCATCTGCTGAGCGCGATGGTAAAGGCGGCCGAGCGCCAGGTGCATTTCGTGACTGGCTGTCTGGTGCCGCGCCCACTCTTCCATCTGCGCCAATTGGGCAGCCACGTTGTCATCGCAGTCCGCATAGATTGGCAACAGCCGGTCATCCCACTTCTCTCGGAGCGCTGCCTCGATGAGACGGCGTGCCTCGCCGGGATGTGCAGCGGCGAGGTAAGCGCTCGAGACCGCGATGGCCACCCCGGGCTGATGTAAGTCTTCGCGAGAGAGCATGTCGGCCACGCGCCTGACGGCGGCGGCATCGGGGGCCTTCTTCAATAAACCTCGAACAGCCATCTCTCGATTGTGATCGGCCACCAGGTGCGAGATCGCATGGCGATTCTCCAAGAGCTTGGTGATGCGAATGAGGTCTTCCCACTGCTCGCCCAACTGATACGCTCGGGTGAGAAGTCGCATGGTGTGAATTTGTCGTCTCTCTCCCCGAATGAGCCCCTCCAGGCTCTCGAGCGCCCTCACAGGTTGACGCTCATCGAGGGCAAACTGCGCCTCGGTCAGGGCCAACAAATGGGGATGATCCGACTTGCTGAGGTCCTCCGAGGAGAGCCGCGCCAGCCAGCGCTTGCGCAGCAGTGGGTCTCTGAGCTCATGGGCGGCCCGGGCCGCCATGACGGACACCAGCCGCGATACGGGCCGCTGGGCCTCCTGAAGCTCACCGAACTGGGCCTGAAAGTCTTCGGCCGATTTCATCACCCGTGCAAAGCGACCCTCATGAAAATCAAGGGCCAGGTCGGCCAGGGCCTTGAGCCGACGCAACTCTGCACGCTTGGCCTGTGCACGACGAACACGGGCTGGAATGTCCATGAGCCAGCCCAGCACACGCGTGAGCACCAAGTGGGCGATGAAGAGCGCTGCGAGGGCAAAGAGTGCCGTGGAGAGGCTGAGATCGAGACGCCATTCGGACCACCAGATCGTGACCGCACCACCATGCGACTGAAGGCCCAGCACCAGGGCCACGACCACCGCAGCCAAAATCGCATAGATCAGCAGTCGCGTCATGGAACGCGGCGCAGCTCTGCCTCGACCGTCTCGAGCCGTGCAAGCATGTCAGCCAGCGGGGCAGACTGTGGGTCAAAGAATCGAACCATGAGTTCACGGGCCACGGAGAGATCTCCGGCGGCAATCTGAAAGTCGAGCACTTGGATCGACAGCCGGGCAGACAGAAGGCGCAGTCGAACCTGCTCGCGGGTCACGGCATAAAACTCCGCCCGATAAAAAGCATCCGGGGTCTGGGTGGTCTTGCGCAACTGAAAGAGCCCCTCCCAGAAGCCCTGGCCGGCACTGACGGGCGCAGCCACCTCGGGCGGAGACGACAAGGCCACAAGCTGGTCGGTCGCCTGCAGGGCCGCTTCGATGGTGGCCAGCCATGCCGCCTGCTGATCCGGGCGCTTGGGAAGGGTTGGTTCAAGGACGAGTGGGGCCACAGGCGCGGGCGCCGCCAGCGGGGTCTCGGCCGCATCCGAGGCCGGCGCGCCCTCGGGCGCTGATGTTGCCGCCTCGCGCTGCACCTGCTCTGGCTCAAAGACCGCCAGCAGGGCCCGAAGGTCGGAGCGCTGACCTGCGACAACGCCCGCCACAAGACCCACCAGCACGCCCACCAAAATGCCAACAAACAATGGCGATCCAGAGGAGGTTGCCGCAGCGGCACTGGCCGGCGGCACAATGGGCGGTGCCGAGGTTTCAGCCTTGTCTCGGGCCATATCAGTATCGGTGCTCATGGGGCCAGTTTAATCGCTGTTGCGGCATCTGCCTCATTTGGTGAGGCCAGCCGCTGAATCTGCGCGCTCGGGCAGGCAGCTCGAAGCACCGCCTCTATCGTCGGATGATGCACGAGCCAGCGTGCATCATGCGGGGCGATTCCCTGGACAGCCATTTCATCCAGTGCCGTACGCACCTGCCCAGAACTCGACAAGAGCATCCAAAGCGGTCTCTCAAGTTCTGCGAGGCGGATCAGTGGCAGAGGCTCACGCCGGTACAAGGCCCATCGCTGGACACACCAGCCGGCCTGCGCGAGGCCCTGCGCAAGCACAGGTCGATTGTCTGTGGACTCGAGCAGTGCGATGTCCCCGGGCACCTCGGCGGAGAGTCTCTCGATGAGGGCAAGGGCATCGCCAGGGCCATCCGGACAGACGACCGTCGAATCAAGCCCCAATGCTTCCAGCACCTGTCGGAGGACCTGTGCAGAGCCCTCGCCCACGGCCGCCCATCGGAGCCGGGCGGCCTGCGCCACGAGCACCTGACATGCCATCGGCTGCTGCTGCAGGGCCTGAGCACTGGCAGGGCTGGTGGCCGCAAGCCACCTGGGTTTGTCGTCACCAGAGAAAAAAGCGGGGCTCAGCGCAGCAGTCCAGGGCTCCGGAACAAGTCGTTGGACAGGGGAATGAACAAGGCTGGTGCCGTCCTCGAGCAGAGACGGCTGGCCTCGTCGGCCAAGGCGGGCATCCGACGCCCATAGCGGTCGGAGCGAGACGAGGGTGCCGGCCATCTGGGCCGCCCTGTCAGCCCTCGAGGGCGGAGAGGATCTCGTCGGCGCCCTGGCCTCGAAGGTCTTGTGACACCGATAGGCCCAAGGCCTCGGGGTCGGTGCCGTGGCCTTCGGCCTGGCACAGGCGCGAGCCGTCGGGCATTCCAATCCGAGCACGCAGCCAGAGCGTCTTGCCGTCTGGTTCCGTGACGCAGTAGGCCGCGAGCGGGACCTGGCAACTGCCCCCCAGCGCCCTTGACACTGCGCGTTCAGCTCGGACCTCCATGAAAGTCTTGACATCGGCCAGGGACGAGACCAGCGCCGCCGTGGGCGCATCGCCAGCACGAATCTCGATGCCCAATGCGCCCTGCCCAGCCGCGGGCAGCATGACCTCGGGGGGAATGACCTGCCGAATTCGGTTGGCAAGGCCCAGCCGCTTTAGCCCGGCCGCAGCCAGAATGATGGCCTGCATCTCACCACGATCGAGCTTGGCCAAGCGGGTGTCGAGGTTTCCGCGCAAAGGCACGATCTTGAGCGAGGGATAACGCGCCCGAAGCTGGGCCTCACGGCGCAGGCTGGAGGTGCCCACCACCGCACCGGGTGGCAGCTCATCGAGGCTTGCCACATGGGGGGAGACCAGGGCATCACGCGGGTCTTCTCGGGCCATGACGGTGGCCAGCTCAAAGCCTTCGGGCAACTCCATGGGGACGTCTTTGAGCGAATGCACCGCCAGGTGGGCGCGGCCCTCCTCGAGCGCGGTCTCCAGTTCCTTGACAAAGAGCCCCTTGCCACCCACCTTGGAGAGGGTTCGGTCCAGAATTTGGTCACCCCGAGTGGTCATGCCAAGGATGTTGACGGGCTGGCCGCTGGCCTTGGCCAGGAGGGCCTGAACATGCTCGGCCTGCCACATGGCGAGCCGGCTTTCACGCGATGCAATAATCCACATACTTGGCAGTGTAATGGACAACAGACAGGCGCCCCTCATGAGCGGATCACTTCAGAACAAGCATGTCGGCTGGTCGGGCCGCTTCGACGAACCCGTCTCGGAATTGGTTCAGCGCTACACGGCCTCGGTGGGATTTGACCAACGCCTCGCACCATTTGATATCCAGGGCTCTTTGGCCCACGCGGAGATGCTGCACGCCGTCGGGCTGCTCTCAAAGGCAGACCTCACTGCAATTGAGTCGGGTCTGGCGACCATTGCCAATGAGATCGCCGAGGGCAATTTTGAATGGTCCGTGGCCCTGGAGGATGTGCACCTCAACATTGAGAAACGCCTGACCGACCTCGTGGGTGATGCAGGCAAGCGGCTGCACACCGCACGGTCTCGAAACGACCAGGTGGCCACAGACATCCGGCTCTGGCTGCGCCAGAGCATCGATGATATTCGCGAGGCGCTTCGCAGCCTGCGCAGCGCCCTCATCGACCAGGCCGAGCAGCATGCGCACACCATCATGCCGGGCTTCACCCATCTTCAGGTGGCCCAGCCCATCAGCTTCGGGCATCACATGCTGGCCTATGAGGCCATGTTTGCCCGAGACGACGAGCGGCTTCGCGACGCAAGGTCTCGCCTGAATCAACTTCCCTTGGGCGCGGCCGCACTGGCGGGCACCTCTTACCCGATTGATCGGCTGCGGGTGGCCAAGACGCTGGGGTTTGAGGGCGTGTGTGAGAACAGCCTAGATGCCGTGAGCGATCGAGACTTCGCCATTGAGTTCACTGCGGCGGCGTCGCTCATCATGACCCACCTGTCGCGCCTCTCTGAGGAACTGATTCTCTGGATGACGAGCCGCTATGGCTTCGTGAAACTGCCCGACCGCTTCTGCACGGGCTCGTCGATCATGCCGCAGAAGAAGAACCCCGACGTACCAGAGTTGGCTCGCGGAAAAACCGGACGGGTCTTTGGACACCTGATGGGCCTGCTGACCCTGATGAAGGCTCAGCCCCTGGCCTACAACAAAGACAACCAAGAGGACAAAGAGCCCCTCTTTGACACCGTGGACACCGTGCTCGACACCCTGCGCGCCTTCTCGGAGATGATGGCTGGACTTCAGCCCCAGCCCGCGGCCATGCGGGCTGCAGCCATGGAGGGCTACGCCACAGCAACAGACCTGGCCGACTACCTGGTCAAGAAAGGCCTGCCCTTTCGGGACGCCCATGAGGCCGTGGCCTTGGCCGTGCGAGAGGCCGTCAACAAGGATTGCAGCCTCGAGGACCTCTCCTTGGAGGCACTTCGAGGCTTCAGCCCACTCATTGAGCAGGATGTCTATGCAGTGCTCACGCTCGAGGGCTCTCTTGCGGCCAGAGACCACCTGGGCGGTGCGGCCCCCGAGCAGGTGCTGGCCCAGGTCACAAGAAGACGCAAGGCCCTATCGCAGTAGTTGCCGCCCCGGGGCGTCGTTCAAGCCTCGATCCCTCTGCCGGCCAAATTCCGGGCAAAAAAAAGCCAGCCCGTTTGAAGGGGACTGGCCGCAAGCCGGAGATGAAGTGCCT
>CAZPRT010000019.1:0-18240 GCA_964589205.1 uncultured Bordetella sp.
CTGCTGGCTGGTGCGCTGCTGCTGGGCTTGCTGGCGGGCTGCGCCACGGTGCCCCTGTCGGAGGGCGGCGCACCTGTGGTCGACGCCACGGTGGGTGGCGGCGAGGCTGCCAGCACGGCCGCCGTAGCCAGCGCATCCGTAGCCCCTGCCGCCGAACCTGCGGCCGCGGTGCCCGTGCCCAGTCAGCCCCCAGGCAACCTTCTGATTCGAATCCAGGCGGGCTTTGAACTACCCGAATTGCCCGAGCGGGTGCTGCGCGCACACATCCGACGCATCACATCGAACCCGGAATATCTCGAGCGGGTCTTCGACCGAGGCGGCCGTTATTTGCACCACATCATGGAGGAGATCGACGCACGCCAGATGCCCAGTGAACTGGCCCTGCTGCCGATTGTCGAGAGTGCCTTCAACCCAGAGGCCACCTCCAGGGCCAAGGCCGCTGGCCTGTGGCAGTTCATGCCCGCCACCGGCCGGGCCTTTGCGCTCTCCCAGGATTGGTGGCGAGACGAGCGCCGCGACATCATTGAGTCCACCCGCGCAGCCCTGGAGTACCTCGACAAGATCCACACGCTTCACAACGGCGACTGGTTCCTCGCGCTGGCCTCCTACAACCGAGGCGAGAACGCCGTGATGCGGGCCGTGAAGGCCAACAAGGCTCGGGGCAGGCCTGCGGACTTCCTCAGCATTCGGCTTCCACGCGAGACCAGACACTACGTGCCGGCCCTCATTGCCCTTCGCAACGTGCTGCGAGACCCACAGCGCTACGGTGTAACGCTGCCCTATGTGGAAGACCGCCCGTATTTCACAGCCATCGAAAAGAGCCAGTCGGTCGACCTCGCCCTGGCCGCAGAATTTGCAGAGCTCCCCCTCGCAGATTTCCGCATGCTCAACCCACAGCTGCGCAGGCCGGTCATCACGGTGAGCCGAACCAACCGAATCATCCTGCCCATCGAGAAGGCCGATCTATACCAGGCCAACCTCGAGCGACACCAGGCTGCAGGCAAGCCGCTCGTAAGCTGGGTGCCCTACACCCTCAAGAAGGGTGAGAGCCTTCGCAGCCTGGCCGACAAAACCGACATCAGCCCGGAGGAACTGGCCCAGGCCAACGGCCTCAAGAGCCCGCGGCAGGCGCTGATGCCCGGCACCGTGCTGCTGGCCCCCATCGTGACCGACCAGAGCGATGCCGCCGTGGAAGAGGTCTTGGCTCGCTTTACCGGTGCCAAGACCGTTGAGCGGGTGCGCCTGCCCGCGAAGGTGTACCGCGTGCGCAAGAACGACACGCTGGCAAAAATTGCGCGCCGCTTCGGCATCAGTGTGGCCACACTCAAGAAACTCAACAACCTGGCCGGCGAGCCCAAGGTGGGCTCCCGGCTCACCGTGCGCGCATCGCGCACGCAGGTGGTTGTCACCGACAGCAAAGGCGCGGTGCGGTTACGAGCGCGTTAAGCGCTGGCGCCTCCAAGGTGCAACGACCGAATGCGCCGAGCGAAGTCTTGATAGGCCGCCACGCCGCTGGCCTCTGCCTGCTGACACCACTGCGTTAAAGCAGCAACCGCCTGCTCAAGCGTGAGGCTGCGCTGGGCCCAGATGGCCTCGAAGCTCTCCTTCAGCTCGGTGGAGGGCCGTGAGACATCCTTGGCGACCAGCTTGGAAAGACGCGCGAGTTGCTCGTACTTCGAAGAGAGCACCGCACGAATGGTTTCTGCATCGATCTCCATGCGGGATGGGTCCATGCGAACGGCCGGCGGCAGGGCGCGCGGCTTGGCAAGGCCCACGAAGGACATCAGGCGAATGTAGAGCCAGCCGATGTCGAACTCGTACCACTTGGCCGACAACTTCGGCGAGGTGGCATTGGCATGGTGGTTGTTGTGCAGTTCTTCACCACCAATCAGGATTCCCCAAGGAATGATGTTGGCGCTGGTGTCGGGGCTCTTGAAATTGCGATAGCCCCAGTAGTGGGCCACACCGTTGATGATGCCGGCCGCAAAGAAGGGAATCCAGGCCATCTGCACGGCCCACACGGCGAGACCCGCCACGCCGAAGAGCAGGACATCGATCACCAAAAAGATTCCGATGCCGAGGGCGCTGTGCGGCTTGTAGAGGTTGCGCTCGATCCAGTCGTCTGGGCAGCCATGGCCATAGCGGCTCATGGTGTCTTGGTCTTTGGCGGCCTCACGGTAGAGGTCGGCGCCGCCCCAGAGCACCTTCGAGAGGCCGAGCACCTGCGGGCTGTGCGGGTCTTGCTCGGTCTCGCACTTGGCGTGGTGCTTGCGGTGGATGGAGGCCCACTCCCCCGTGACCATGCCCGTGGTGAGCCACAGCCACATACGGAAGAAATGCGAGACGATGGGGTGCAGCTCAACCGCACGGTGCGCCTGGCACCGATGCAAATAAATGGTGACCGCCGCAATCGTGATGTGCGTGACAACCAGGGTGAATCCAACGATGGCGAGCCAGTTCCAGCCGGTGAGGCCAAACGCCAAGAAATCGATCAGCGGTTCCAATTCAGCATCCTTTGAGATTGATATCACCGGTCATTGTCCCACTAGACCGGCTGCTTCACCAGCATTGCCCCATAAAAACCATCGGTCTCTGTGCGGTGGGGCCAGAGCCGCATGGCGCCCCCATCGGCCAAGGCCTGCCAGTGCTCCGGCAGACTCACCCCCTGCTGCGCCAGCCGCTCCAGTGAGTTGACTTGGACAAATTCCGGGTGTCGCCCGAGAAAGGCCTGCACCTGCTCCTCGTTCTCTGCGCGCGAGGTGCTGCAGGTGGCGTAGACCAGGCGACCCTGGGGGGCACACAACTGGGCTGCGGCATCCAGAATCTCGGCCTGCAAGGCCACCAGTTCTGCAAGCGACTCCGGACTCTGCCGCCATTTCAGGTCAGGGTTGCGGCGCAGTGTGCCCAGGCCCGTGCAAGGAGCATCCACGAGCACCAGTTCGGCCTTGCCCCGAAGGCGTTTGACCCGGTCGTCGGTGGCACCGGTGATGGCAATCGGCCAGACGTTGGACAAACCACTTCGGGCCAGGCGCGGTTTGATTCGGGCGAGCCGAGACACGGAACGGTCCAGGGCATAGAGCCGACCGGTGTTTCGCATCAGGGCACCCAAGGCCAAGGTCTTGCCGCCCGCACCGGCGCAGTAATCCACCACAAAACTGCCTCGCTTGGGCGCGGCGAGTCGGGCCAAGAGTTGGCTGCCCAGGTCTTGCACCTCGAATGCACCCGCGAGAAAGGCCGCCATCTTTTGCAGGCCGGGCTTGCCCTCGACATGAATGGCCTCTTCGAGCAGCGTCGAGCCGCGGGCGGCCACGCCAAATTCTTTTAGGGCCAGGAGCACCTCGGCCGTCTTGGCCCGCTGCGTGTTCACACGCAGGTCGAGCCCGGCAGACTCGAGCATGGTGCGGCCACAGGCCACGGCCTCCTCGGACCCCAATTGGGCCACCCAGTCATTCCAGACCCAGTTGGGTAGGCTCAGGCGCGTGGCCGGCTGCGCTTCAGCCTCCAGCTTGTCCAGGGCTGCCAGCAGCCAGGCCCGCTCGCCCTCGGTGATCTCCGAGACCATGCGGTCTACCCCCACCGAGAGGCTTGCAGCCAGCATGGCCTGCCGCCGCGCATAGGTGGTGGCCGATGGCTTGAAGCCCTCTGCCCTGAGCAGGCTGGCATGCGCACCCCAATGCCGAACGGCGGCATAGACCGATTCGGCCAAGAAGGCGCGCTCGCGGGGCCCCAAAAACGGATGGGCCCGAAAGCGCGATGAGAGCGATTGGTCCACCGGCTGCTGAAAGCCGGAGATGGCCACCAGCCATTCCGCCAGGCGGTCTAGTCGGGGCTGTGCGTGAGATTTGGGTGAACGTGCCAAGGACGGAACTCAAGGGATTCAAAACCGGGTCGGGGGGAACCAGCCACCCACCCGGCGGGTGAGAGCCGCATGAGCCCTCCCAGCACCGCGATGACCGACATGGGAAGGAGTTGATGCTCCATGGACAGCACGCGGGCTGCAAGCGTGCTGGGTGTGTCGTCGTCCAGCACGGGCACGACGGCCTGGGCCAGGATGGGGCCATGGTCGAGTTCAGCCGTGACTGCATGCACCGTGGCCCCATGGAAGCGGCCGCCATCGGCCAACACCCGGGCATGGGTGTCCAGGCCTTTGTAGGCGGGCAACAAAGACGGGTGAATGTTGAGCAGTCGGCCCGCGAAGGCCTCGCAGAATGGGGTGGTGAGAATGCGCATGAAGCCGGCGAGCACGATGAGGTCGGGCGCATGGGCCTCGATGGCCTGGGCCAGGGCATCATCGAAGGCCTCTCGAGCGGCAAACGCCTTGTGATCAATCACCTCGGTGTGAATGCCTCGAGACCGTGCCACGGCCAGGCCCTGCGCCTCGGGGCGGTTGGAGATCACCGCGGCCACATCGACGGGCCGGCCCCCCGCATCGAGCGCATCCAGGACGGCCACCATGTTGCTGCCGCGTCCGGAGATGAGCATGACCAATCGAGGTTTCACCAGGCGGATTGTATGCCGCGCCCTATAATCGCGGTTTTATCTGACGGCCCCATGCGGATTCTCCGAGGACTCCAACCCGCCTGCCCCTCCCAGGACCATGCGGTCACCATCGGGAGCTTCGATGGCCTGCACCATGGGCACCAGGCGCTCCTGAATGCCACCCTGGCCAGTGCCAAGCAGCAGGATGTGGCCAGCGCAGTGATCACCTTCGAACCACACCCTCGCGCCTTCTTCACCCCAGCAGCCAGGCCGCCACGCATTCTGCTGGCCAGAGACAAATTTCAGACACTGAAGTCCATGGGCATCGAGACGGTCTGGGTGCTGCCCTTTCGCAGGGCGCTCGCGAGCATGCCGGCCGAAGCCTTCGTCGAAAACATTCTGGTGCGGCAGTTGAGGGCCCGTGCGGTGGTGGTGGGCCAAGACTTTCGTTTCGGCGCCAAGCGCGGTGGCTCGGTGGAGAGCCTTCAGGCCGCGGGCCATGCCCACAGGTTCTCGGTGCAGGTCGTGGACCCGGTTCGAGATGCCCAGGGCGAGGTGATCTCAAGCTCCATGGTTCGGCGCCACCTGCAGGCGGGCGATCTGGATGCCGCCCACCGTCTCATGGGCCGGCCCCTCACCTATTCCGGTCACGTCATTCACGGCCAGGCCCTGGGCCGGACCCTCGGCTTTCCCACCCTGAACCTGCTGCTGCCCGACCCCTTCGCCGTCAGCGGCATCTACGCAGTCTGGGTCTCGGGGCTCGGGCCCAGGCGGCTGCGGGGCGTGGCGAGCATCGGGCGACGGCCCACGGTGGAGACCCACGGACGCCCCCTGCTCGAGGTGCACCTGCTCGACTGGCAGGGTGATGCCTACGGGGCCTGCGTGTCCGTGGAACTCGCCCGATTCATTCGGCATGAACTCGCCTTCAACTCCCTCGAGGCCCTCACCGCCCAGATGCAACTCGACCGCCAGATCGCAGACCAATCCCTGTCAACATAACGCCATGTCCCAGACCGACCAGCCCGCAGACCAAAACCCGCACCGCGACAGCCTCAACCTTCACCCCTCGCCCATGCCGATGCGCGGCGACCTCGCCAAGCGGGAGCCCGCCTGGGTGCAGGAGTGGCAGACCCAGGGCGTCTACACACGCATTCGTGCCCTCACCCATGGCCGCCCGCTCTTTGTGCTCCACGATGGCCCGCCCTATGCCAACGGCGACATTCACATTGGCCATGCGGTCAACAAGATCCTGAAGGACATGATCATCAAGTCCAAGACGCTGGCCGGCTTCGATGCCCGCTACGTGCCGGGCTGGGATTGCCACGGCATGCCGATCGAAATTCAGATCGAGAAGCTGCACGGCAAAGGACTTCCCACGGCCGAGGTGCAGGCCAAATCCAGGGCCTACGCCCTCGAGCAGATTCGAAAGCAGAAACAAGATTTCATTCGGCTTGGTGTGCTGGGCGACTGGGATCGGCCCTACCAGACCATGGACTTTCGCAACGAGGCAGATGAGATTCGGGCACTCAAGGCCATTGTGGAGGCGGGCTTTGTCTATCGAGGCTTAAAGCCCGTGAACTGGTGCTTCGACTGCAACTCGGCGCTGGCCGAGGCCGAGGTGGAATATGCCGACAAGACCGACCCGGCCGTGCATGTGGCCTTCGAGGCCACCGATGCCACCCGCGCACAACTGGGCACCATCTTCGGCAAGCGCCTGGAGGGCCAGCGTGTGGCGGCCGTCATCTGGACCACCACCCCCTGGACACTGCCCGCCAACCAGGCACTCAACCTGCATGCGGACCACGACATGGCGCTCGTCAATGTCGATGGCCATAGCACGCAGAATCTCCTGATCATGGCGGCCGACCGCGTGGACGCCTGCCTGCAAGAGTGGAAGCTCGCGGGCGAGGTGCTGGCCAAGGCGCCCGGCGAAAAATTCAAAGGGCTGGCATTTCATCACCCACTCTACAAACAGCACACAGGCTTTGATCGCACCTCGTCGGTCATTCTGGCCGACTACGTGACGCTCGACTCGGGCACCGGCATTGTTCACTCGGCGCCCGCCTATGGTGTGGAAGACTTCCAAAGCTGGTGTGGCGATGGTCGGGCCGAGGCCGACGTGCTGCACCCGGTCATGGGCAATGGCGTGTATGCCGAGGGCCTGCCCCTTTTTGGCGGGCTGCACATTTGGAAGGCGAACCCGGTGATTGTGGAGGCCCTGGCTGCGGCGGGTTCTCTGGTGCACACGGCACCCCACCCCCACAGCTACATGCACTGCTGGCGACATAAGACACCCATCATCTACCGGGCCACCAGCCAGTGGTTCGCGGGCATGGACATCACCCCCAGAGACGGTGGGCCGAGCCTTCGCGCACGTGCCCTGGCCGGCATTGAGCAGACCCAGTTCTATCCGGCCTGGGGCCAGGCTCGCCTGTCGGCCATGATTGCCAATCGACCCGACTGGACCCTCTCACGCCAGCGGCAGTGGGGCGTCCCCATGGCCTTTCTCGTGCACCGAGAGACTGGTGCACTCCACCCCGACACGCCCGCTGTGCTTGAGCGTGTGGCCAAGGCCGTGGAGCAAGGCGGCATTGAGGCCTGGCAGACCCTCACCGTGGCCGAGTTGCTCCAAGGCCTCACTGGCCCCGCCGACCTCTACGAAAAGAACAAGGACACCCTCGACGTCTGGTTCGACTCCGGCACCACCCATGCCCATGTGCTGCGTGGCTCTCATGCCCAAGACCTTCAATTCCCAGCAGACCTCTACCTCGAGGGCAGTGACCAGCACCGAGGCTGGTTCCATTCCTCGCTGCTCACGGCCTGCATGACGGATGGCCGCCCGCCCTACAAGGCCCTGCTCACGCATGGCTTTGTGGTGGACGGCCAGGGCCGAAAAATGTCGAAATCCATGGGCAATGTGGTGGCCCCGCAGAAGGTCTCTGAGACGCTCGGGGCCGACATCCTTCGGCTCTGGGTGGCCTCCACCGACTACTCGGGTGAGCTCTCAATTTCCGACACCATTCTCAAGCGGGTGGTGGAGTCCTACCGGCGCATTCGAAACACGCTCACCTTCTTGCTCGCCAACCTGACCGACTTCGATCCGCAGACAGATGCCCTGAGCCCAGCCGACTGCCTGGAGATCGACCGCTATGCCCTGGCCCTGACGGCCAGCATGCAAGATGAAGTCATGGGCCACTACGCGGCCTATGCCTTTCACCCAGCCATGGCGCGGCTCACGGCCTTCTGCTCTGAAGACCTCGGAGCCTTCTACCTCGACATCTTGAAGGACCGGCTCTACACCAGCCATGCCAAAGGCCAGCCGCGCCGCTCGGCGCAGACCGCCATCTGGCACATCACCGAGTCGCTCATTCGGCTTCTGTCGCCCGCCCTGTCATTCACAGCGCATGAGGCCTGGCTGCTCCACCGTGGCGAATCGGCCGAGACCCTCTTTGCCCAAAAGGCTGCTGATATCCCCCTCTCGGCAGATGCGGAGGCACTTCGGGCGAAGTGGGCATGCATTCGCGAGGCCCGGGCCGTGGCCATGAAGGCCATTGAGAAGGCACGTGAGGCAGGCGAGGTGGGCTCATCTCTGCAGGCGAGCCTCACGATTCAGGCCAGCGGCGAGACCGCCCGGGCACTGGTCTCGCTCGGTGACGACCTGCGCTTTGTGATGATCACCTCAGAGGTGCATGTGCATGAGGTCGCCCAGGGTGAGACCGAGGCACAGGCCAAGGCCCTGGGCCTCCCCAAGTGCGGCCGCTGCTGGCACCTTCGGGCAGACGTGGGCCAGGACCCGGCCCATCCCGACCTCTGCGGCCGCTGCATCTCGAACCTGAGCGAACCTGGCGAGCGTCGTCATGCGGCCTAGGTCGCAGGCCAACAAGGCCCTGCCTTTTTTCATGCTGAGCCTGCTGCTCATCAGCCTGGATCAGCTCAGCAAGCTCATGGTCATGCAGCTGCTCGCCCCGGGCGAGGTCTGGCCCATCACCGCGAACCTCAACCTGGTGCATGTCTACAACACGGGGGCAGCCTTTAGTTTCTTGTCCGATGCCGGTGGCTGGCAGCGCTGGTTCTTCTCAGGCCTGGCGCTGGCGGTCTCGGGGGTGCTGGGGGTGCTGGTCTGGCGAGCGCCCGAGCAGCGCCTGTTTGCCTTTGCCTCGGCCTTGGTGATCGGCGGCGCACTCGGCAACCTCATTGACCGGGTGACCATCGGCGCCGTGGTCGACTTCGTGGACCTGCATGTGGCAGGCTGGCATTGGCCGGCCTTCAACCTTGCAGACTCGGTGATTGTGCTGGGTGCTGGCCTCTTTATTCTGGATGAGCTTCGCCGCGTGAAGCGCGCAAAGCCACCCCGCCCCGACCGCGCCTAGCCGCGCCCGGTGCTGCCGAAGCCGCCCTCGCCGCGGTCGGTCTTCTCAAAGGACTCCACCCACTCAAACTGCGCCTGCTGCACTGGCACGATGACCAGCTGGGCAATTCGATCCATGGGCTGAATCTCGAAGGGCTCGCTGCCCCGGTTCCAAAGCGAGACCATGAGCGGGCCTTGATAGTCGGAGTCGATGAGGCCCACCAGATTCCCCAGCACGATGCCGTGACGATGGCCAAGGCCACTGCGCGGCAGGATGAGTGCGGCGTAGCCTGGGTCTGCAATGAACATCGACAAGCCTGTGGACACGAGATTCACGTCGCCAGGCGCAAGGCGCAGTGGCGCATCAATGGCCGCGCGCAGGTCCAGGCCCGCAGACCCGTTGGTGGCGTATGTCGGTGCCTCTGCAGACACCCGAGGGTCCAACGCCTTCACAGCCACCTTGATCATGCGACATGCTCCCGTGCTCGAAGACGCTGGGCCACCTGCAATACCAAGGCGTCTGCCTGTTGTGATTTGTCTGCCAGGGGCAGTGGCAGGGCCTGTTCTCCGTCGTAGAGTGTGAGGGCCGCCTGGGCCTGGCCCACCACGGCCGGGCCGATGTTGCCCACGAGCAGGTCGACACCCTTGCGGGAAAACTTCTGCGCCAGCTTGGGCAGCAGGCCGGTCTCATCGCCCGTCTCGGCTGCAAAGCCAATGCAGAAGGGGCGCTGCGCCGCAGGCCGGTGGGCGACGGCCGCGAGGATGTCGGGGTTCTCTGTCCAGCGCAGGCCTTCTAAGCTGGCACCGGCGTCCTTCTTGAGTTTCTCGGCAGCCACTCGGTCGGGACGCCAGTCGGCCACGGCCGCCACGGCCCAGAAGAGGTCGTCGGGCCCGGCCTTGGCCAGGGCGGCCTCCACCGCCGTCTGCATCTCGAGTGCAGTCTGAATGTTCACGCGTTCCACGGCATCGGGCGTGGGCTGAGAGACGGGCCCGGCCACCAGCGTGACCGCGGCGCCCGCCATGGCGCACGCCCGCGCAATTTCAAAGCCCATTTGTCCAGAGGACCGATTGGTGATGACACGAATAGGGTCGATGGGCTCCTGGGTGGGGCCTGCCGTGACCACCACCCTGCGGCCAACCAGGAGGCCACGCAGTGGGATGCCAACACCGGGCGCCTGCCCCTCAAAGTGCGCCTCCAGAAGGGCCACGAGGTCGAGTGGCTCGAGCATGCGCCCATCCCCCACCTCGCCGCAGGCCTGCTCACCCGCGGCCGGCCCCCAAATGCCCACGCCATGGGCCTTGAGGCGGGCCACATTCTCTTGCGTGGCCGGGTTGGACCACATCTGGCGGTTCATGGCAGGCGCCACCCAGAGAGGGACATCGCGGGCCAGGCACAGGCTGGCGAGGAGGTCTTGGGTCTGGCCCATGGCAATGCGCGACATGAAGTCGGCCGAGGCGGGTGCCACCAGGATGCCGTCGGACTCGCGGCCAAGCGTGATGTGGGGCATCTGGTTCTCCACACCCCCCCATGGGTCTTGCATGACCGGCCGGCCCGACAGGGCCGAAAAGGTGAGCGGCGAGACGAACCGAGTGGCCGCCTCGGTCATGACCACCTGCACGCTGGCCCCTCGTTCGAGCAGTCGGCGCACCAGGTCGCAGCTCTTGTAAGCGGCAATGCCGCCACTCACGCCGAGCACCAGGTGCCGGCCCTGGAGGCTGCTAGGCGTCATACCCTGCAACGACCATCAGGTAGCCATTGGCGTTCTGAATGCGTCCCTGCACGATGGCCTGGTAGGCCTCGGAGTGATACCAGTCCTGGGCGGCCTGCATGCTTGGAAACTCGATGACCACATTGCGCGGGCCAAGCGGCTCGCCATCGAAGACAACCACATCACCACCCCGAACAATGAACCGCCCCCCAAAGGGCGTGAGGGTGGGCGGCACTTGTGTGCTGTAGGCCTTGTAGCCCTCTGGGTTGTGTATCTGAAGGTGACCAATCACATAGGCCTTGCTCATGCCTTACTCCTTGGTGGCGCTGGCCAACAAGGCCAGCAGTTGGGACCCATCGCGGGCAAACAGGCGAATGCCCTCGGCGAGTTTCTCCGAGGCCATCGCATCGTCGTTCAACTGATAACGGAAGGCCGACTCGTGCAGGTAACGCCAGGGCGCCGCCAGGGCTCGGCCCTGGGCCTCTGGGCTGGTGTCTGGTTCCAGCGGCGTGGGGCCGGTCATGGCGGGGCGCTGGGCGAGTTGATCCAGCAGGTCTGGACTGACGGTGAGCAGGTCGCAGCCCGCCAGGGCCATCACCTGCTCCACCGACCGAAAGCTCGCACCCATGATCTCGGTGGAGACACCCCTGGCCTTGTAGTCCTCAAAGACCGCCCGCACGAAGCGAACGCCTGGGTCGTCCTGTGCAGCAGACCAGGTCTCTCCACGCTGCTTGAACCAGTCGCTGATCCGGCCCACAAAGGGCGAGATGAGCTGCACCCCCGCATCGGCGCAGGCGCTGGCCTGGGCCATGGAAAAGATGAGGGTCATGTTGCAGGCCACACCCCGTAGGCTCAGTTTTTCTGCAGCCCGAATGCCCTCCCAGGTGGCGGGCAGCTTGATGAGCACCCGAGACAATGGCACGCCCGCATGGTCGTAGGCCTCGGCCATGGACATGGCCTGGGCCACCGTGCCCTCCACATCAAAGGCAAGCCGGGCATCGACCTCCGAGGAGACTCGCCCGGGGATGAGCTTGAGGATGGCCAGGCCAAAACCCACCACCAGCGCCTGGAGACGCTCATCGGCAGAGGCCTGCGGCAGCTCGGCCTGCACCGCCTCGGCCAGGGCCCGGCCCTCGGGCTCGGACATCGCCTTCAAAATGAGGCTGGGGTTGGTGGTGGCATCCTGAGGCCGCACCTCACGGATGCGCGCAAGGCTGCCCGTGTCCGCCACGATGGTGGTCACCTGCCGGAGTGATTCAAGGGCGTTCATGGACAAAAGTCTGGGCCAAAAGAAAAGGGCATGATCAGGAAACCCCAATCATGCCCGAAAGCCACAGGGCGGGCGGCTTGAGGCCGCCCTGCCCAAGCACAGTTTAGGTGAGCATGTCGGCCCAGATGTTCTGAGCCCAGTTGTAGGCGTACTTGCCTTCGAGCTCTGTGGGCGCCGTGGACAGGCCACCCGCGCCCTGGACCGCCTGCATGGTCTTGGTGACAGGGTCGTACTGGTGAACGCTCGCCACGTGAACAACATTGGCCTGATCCACGAAGCTGTAGCAGGTGTTGGCCATGGTGACCGGCACGGGTGCACGGCCGTTCATGATCTCCACGATGGCTGCGGCAGCCGCCTTGCCATGCTGGTTCGCCATGTGGCCCGACTTGGGCATCTTGGGGGCCGAGAAGGTGGCATCACCGAGCACATGAATGTTCTTGTGGGCGGTGGATTCCAGTGTGAGCCAGTCCACGCCGCACCAGAGGTTGTTCATGTTCACCAGGCCGGAATCTTTGGCAATCTGGCCCGCCTGGTTGGGCGGCACCACATTGAGGACATCGCCCTTGATCTTGTCGCCGACCTCGGTCATGAGGGTCTTGCCCTTGAGGTCGAGTTCATTGACCACCATGTTCGGCGTGTAGGTGATGATGCCGGCGTACTGCTCCTTCCAGACCTTCATGAACAGGCCCTTCTTGGACTGAATGTCGGGGTTGGCATCCAGGATGAGCACCTTGCTCTTGGGCTTCTCACGCTTGAAATAGTTGGCGATCTGCGAGGCACGCTCGTAGGGGCCAGGGGGGCACCGGTAGGGTGACTTGGGCACGGTGAGCACATAGACCCCACCATTGGGCATGGCCTCGAGCTGGGCCCGCAGGGCAATGGTCTGTGCGCCAGCCTTCCAGGAGTGCAGGACCACCTTCTGCGCCTCGGCATCCAGGCCGCGAACGGCCCCGAAGTTGAAGTCCACACCCGGAGACACCACGAGACGATCGTATTTCATGTCGGCAATCTTGCGCATGGAGACCGTCTGCTTGACCGGGTCGATCTTGGTGACCTCGTCGTTGAGTACCAGAATGCCGCGCTCGCGAAGGCTGCCGTAGCCGCGCTTGATGTAGTCGATCTTTTGAACGCCACCGAGCACCAGGTTGGAGATGGGGCATGAGTAGAACTCACGCTCGCGCTCGATGAGCACCACCTCAATGGCGCCGCCGCCCCACTCTTGCAGGTACTTGGCGGCCGTGGCACCACCAAATCCGCCACCGATGACCACCACACGGCCAATCTTCTTGGTGGACGACATGCCACCTGCTGTGGTGGCGCAGCCGGTGAGCAGGCCAGCGCCGGAGAGTGCGGCCGCTCCTGCGCCGGCCTTGAGAATGCCCCGACGGGACGAGGATGCGTTATTCATGTTGTCTCCCTGAAACAATTTGGTCGAAAGAGGGGCGCCTGCTTAGCGCTTTTTCTGTGCCGCGAAGAAGTCGCCCATGATGGCGATCTGCTCGTCGGTGTAGCCCTTGGCAATTTGATGCATGAGCGTGGCCGGGCGCTGGCCCGACTTAAAGCCGTTCATGGTGTCGATGAAGCGGTCTTTGGGGTAGCCCGCCAGGCTGAAGCCGCCTCCGACTGCGTTGCCATTGGTGCCGTGGCAGTTAGCACAGGCGGCCGCGAGATAACGTGCCTTGTTGAGATCGGCGGCGTGCACAGCACCGAGGGCCAGCGATGCCGCCATGCCGGCCATGACCAGACGCAGTTTCATAGGGTCTCCTTTGAGTATGTTTTCATGCGTATGTGTAGTTTCCTGAAAACACACGCGGGTGCAAGCCCAAATGAACACTTTTGACCCCAGGGAAACCCTAGGCCCTAAGAGGACACCCTAAGAGGACACCTCCTCCGCGGCCTCCTGCGATGCGGACGGACGCTTACCACCGGACGGGTCGGCAGCCACCATGGCCAGTGAAACGGTCTCGTCGTCCTCGGCCAGGTCGATGTCGACTCGGCCACCGTTGACGAGCTTGCCAAAGAGCAGTTCATCGGCCAGGGCCTTGCGGATTTTGTCCTGGATGATGCGCTGCATGGGCCGCGCGCCCATGGCGGGGTCGAAGCCCTTTTTGGCCAGGTACTTGCGCAGCCGCTCGGAGAATGAGGCCTCGACTTTCTTTTCGTGCAACTGGGTCTCAAGGTCGATGAGGAATTTGTCGACGACGCGAAGGATGATGTCCTCGTCGAGTGACCTGAACGAGACCACCGCATCGAGCCGGTTGCGGAATTCCGGCGTAAAGACGCGCTTGATCTCCTCGATTTCATCACCGGACTGACGCGGGTTCGAAAAGCCAATGGCACGTTTGCCGAGGATGTCTGCACCCGCATTGGTCGTCATGATGAGAATGACATTGCGGAAGTCGGCCTTGCGGCCGTTGTTGTCGGTGAGGGTGCCGTGGTCCATCACCTGCAACAGGATGTTGAAGATGTCGGGGTGGGCCTTCTCAATCTCATCGAGCAAGAGCACCGCATGGGGCTTCTTGTGCACGGCCTCGGTGAGGAGACCGCCCTGGTCGAAGCCAACATAGCCCGGGGGCGCACCAATGAGCCGGGAGACGGCGTGCCGCTCCATGTACTCGGACATGTCGAAGCGAATGAGTTCGATGCCCAGCAGGAAGGCCAACTGCTTGGCCACCTCGGTCTTGCCCACACCCGTGGGGCCGCTCAGCAGGAAGCAGCCAATCGGCTTGTCAGTCTTGCCCAGGCCAGACCGGGCCATCTTGATGGCGGCCGTGAGGGAGTCGATGGCCGGGTCTTGGCCAAAGACCACGTTCTTCAGGTTGCGGTCGAGCTTGGCGAGAATTTGTCGGTCATCGGTGTTGACGGTCTGCGGCGGAATGCGGGCGATCTTGGAGACGATCTCCTCAATCTCAGCCTTGCCAATGGTGCGCTTCTGCTTGCTCTTGGGCAGGATGCGCTGGGCCGCACCGGCCTCATCGATGACATCGATGGCCTTGTCTGGCAGATGACGGTCGTTGATGTAACGCGCGGCAAGCTCAGCCGCGGCGGTGAGCGCACCAGCCTGGTACTTCACCCCATGGTGCTCCTCAAAGCGAGACTTGAGGCCCTTCAGAATCTGAACGGTCTGGTCGACCGAGGGCTCGTTGACATCGATCTTCTGGAAGCGCCGAGACAGGGCGTGGTCCTTCTCGAAGATGCCGCGGTACTCGTTGTAGGTGGTGGCACCGATGCAGCGCAGGCTTCCCGATGAGAGTGCGGGCTTGAGCAGGTTGCTGGCATCGAGCGTGCCGCCCGAGGCCGAGCCTGCACCAATGAGGGTGTGGATCTCGTCGATGAAGAGCACCGCATGTGGGTCGGCCTTGAGCTGCTTGAGCACGGCCTTGAGCCGTTGTTCGAAGTCGCCCCGGTACTTCGTACCCGCCAGCAGCGCACCCATGTCGAGCGAATAGACCGTGGCGGCCTCGAGGATCTCGGGCACCTGCTTCTCGGTGATGCGCCAGGCCAAGCCCTCGGCGATGGCCGTCTTGCCCACCCCTGCCTCGCCGACCAGCAAGGGATTGTTCTTGCGGCGGCGGCAGAGCACCTGCACGACGCGCTCGACCTCATGCTCACGGCCGATGAGCGGGTCGATCTTGCCTTCGAGGGCCAGCTTGTTGAGGTTTTGCGTGTATTGGTCAAGCGGCGTGGGCTGGGCGGCCGAACTGGAGGAACCGCCCGACTCCTGCGGCTCAGCAGCCTGCTCCTCGGTGGCATTGGGCGGCGTGGTGCCCGACTTGGTGATGCCATGGGCAATGAAGTTCACCACATCGAGGCGGGTGACGCCCTGCTGGTGCAGGAAGTAGACGGCGTGGGAGTCCTTCTCGCCGAAGATGGCCACGAGCACATTGGCCCCGGTGACCTCCTTCTTGCCGTTGGAGGTGGACTGAACATGCATGATGGCCCGCTGAATCACCCGCTGAAAGCCGAGCGTGGGCTGGGTGTCGACATCGTCGGAGCCCTGGATGACGGGCGTGTTCTCGGCGATGTGGCCAGTCAGGGATTTGCGCAGGACGTCCATGTCGACTGCGCAGGCCCGAAGGATGTCCGCAGAGGATGGATTGTCGAGCAAGGCCAGGAGCAGATGCTCCACGGTGATGAACTCATGGCGCTGCTGGCGGGCTTCCACAAACGCCATGTGGAGACTGACTTCTAGTTCTTGCGAGATCATGCTTCCTCCATCACACACTGCAGCGGATGCTGATGCATCCGCGAAAAGCCATTGACCTGCTCCACTTTGGTCTCGGCCACCTCTTTGGGGTAGACCCCGCAAACGCCCCGCCCTTCCCTGTGCACCCTGAGCATGACCTGCGTGGCCTTCTCACGGTCCATGGAAAAGAATTTTTGCAGAATTAACACCACAAATTCCATCGGGGTGAAATCGTCATTTAAAAGCCACACCGTGAACCGTGGCGGGGGCGCCAGTTTGGACGGCGCCCGTTCGAGCACCGGCGTGCCGACGTCTGGGGGAGCGGAAGGGACATTTGTCGCCATGCACCAAGTGTAGAGCCAATCTTCCCCAGAGAAACCGTCATTCTTTGTTGGACAAAGCCAGGAACTGGGAATATATTGGGGTGTGGTAGTCCGCTTCGCATGGCAGAGTTGTTCTCTTGACGTGCGGTTTTTTGTTCTTTTGAAAAGGTAGGAACGCAGGAATGTCTACAGGTACAGTCAAGTGGTTCAACGATGCCAAAGGTTTTGGTTTCATCACCCCCGATGAGGGCGGCGAAGACGTCTTTGCTCACTTCTCGGCCATTCAAACCAACGGCTTTCGGTCGTTGAAAGAAGGCCAGAAGGTGCAGTTCGACATCATTCAGGGCCCCAAAGGCAAGCAGGCTTCAAACATCGTGCCCGCCGCCTAAGTACGAGGCGCACACGAAAAAAAACCCCGGTCACTCGATCGGGGTTTTTTTATGGCCAAAGGCTGCAGACAGCCGGCCTGGGCTGCGCTTACATGTGCTCGATCATGACCTCGCCGAAGCCCGAGCAGCTCACCTGGGTGGCACCCTCCATGAGGCGGGCAAAGTCATAGGTGACACGGCGGCTTGAGATCGAGCGCTCCATCGACCCAATGATGAGGTCTGCGGCCTCCACCCAGCCCATGTGGCGCAGCATCATCTCGGCCGAGAGGATGAGCGAGCCCGGGTTCACATAGTCCTGGCCCGCATACTTGGGCGCAGTGCCGTGGGTGGCCTCGAACATGGCCACGCGGTCTGAGAGGTTTGCACCCGGCGCGATGCCGATGCCACCCACCTGGGCGGCCAGGGCATCAGAGACATAGTCGCCGTTGAGGTTGAGCGTGGCAATCACGCTGTACTCGGCTGGCCGCAACAGAATCTGTTGCAAGAAGGCGTCTGCGATGGAATCCTTCACGATCACCTCTCGGCCCGTCTTGGGGTTCTTGAACTTGCACCATGGGCCGCCGTCGATCGGCTCTGCGCCGAACTCGCGCTGGGCCAAGGCGTAGGCCCAATCCCGAAAGCCACCCTCGGTGAACTTCATGATGTTGCCCTTGTGCACGATGGTGAGTGAGGGCTTGTCGTTGTCGATCACGTACTGCATGGCCTTGCGCACAAGCCGCTCGGTGCCCTCTCGGGAGACCGGCTTGATGCCGATGCCCGAGGTCTCGGGAAAGCGGATCTTCTTGACTGCGAAATCCTTCATGAGGATCTCGATGAGCCGCCTGGCCTCCGGCGATTCGGCCGCATACTCAATGCCGGCATAGATGTCCTCGGAGTTCTCGCGGAAGATGACCATGTCAGTCTTTTCGGGCTCCTTGAGGGGGCTGGGCACGCCCTTGAAATAGCGCACCGGCCGCAGGCAGACATACAGGTCGAGCTGCTGGCGAAGGGCCACATTCAGGGACCGAATGCCGCCGCCCACAGGCGTGGTCAGGGGGCCCTTGATGGAGACCACGTAGTCGCGCAGAACCTCAAGGGTCTCTTCGGGCAGCCAGACGTCTGGGCCATAGACCTTGGTGGACTTCTCGCCACAGAAGATCTCCATCCAAGAGATCTTGCGGCGGCCGCCATAGGCTTTCTGCACGGCGGCATCGACCACCTTGATCATGACGGGGGTGATGTCCACGCCCGTGCCGTCGCCCTCAATGAAGGGAATGATGGGCTGGTCGGGCACCTGCAGGGAGTTGTCGGGGTTGACCGTGATCTTCTGCCCGACGGATGGCACGACGATTTTGCTGCTCATGGACGCATTCTCCGAATGAAAATTTGGCTGGTCCCGTATTCTAAGGCGATGAAAGCCCACCTGTGCCCAGCCTCATCGCTGGCGTCGTTGACTGCCGTGCCATCGGTCTTGAGCCGGATCGTCCGGGTGAGCCGGCTGGCCGCGGGGGCCCTCGCGGCCATGGTCTTGTCCGCCGCCAGGGCCCTGGCCACGGC
>CAZPRT010000020.1:0-18066 GCA_964589205.1 uncultured Bordetella sp.
GATGGGCGCTGCCGGGGCACTGGTGGTGAGGGCGCAAGGTGCAGCCAGTCGCACCAGGTCTTGCTTGAGGTCGAAGAAGTCCGTGGGTTGAACCTTGCCCTCCCAGGACGAAAAAGGCACACCACCCCAAGCCAGGGCGCAGAGCGTCATCGGCTGGGATACCCCCTTGACCGACCAAGGCCCGCCATGAACCGATGCATCCCGCCGAAACACCCGGCCGAGTTCGAAGATGCGAACCCGCGTCTCTCGGTGGGCAATGTTGTCTGCCAGCACCTTGAGCAGGTTGGGAACAATGGAGGGCCGCATTGTGGAGAGCTGCAAGGCGATGGGATTCTGGAGCACGAGGTGCTCGGTCGGCGGGGCAAACTGCGCGGCCAGTGCGGAGTCCATGAAGGAATAGGTGACGACCTCTTGGTAATCGAGGCTGACCATGCGGTCGCGCATGGCCATGGGCGTGCGCTGGGTCTCGGGCTGAGCAGACATGCGCTGCGGCCCTACCGGCGGGTGTGATGGAATGTGCTCAAAGCCAATCACACGGGCCACCTCCTCCACCAGGTCTTCTTCAATGGCCAGGTCGAAGCGGTGCGCCGGCGGTACAACCGTGAAGACATCGTCCTCGCCAACCACGGCGTGGGTGAACGTGAAGCCCAAGCCTTTGAACACAGATTCCACCTCCGCCCGGGAATAGGGGCGACCAATCAGGCGCTCACAACGGCTGCGGCGCATTCGCACGGGAGTGGCCGCTGGAAGATTCCATTGGGCATCGGCCACGGGGCCCGCCTGCCCACCGCAGACTTCCAAAATAAGGGCCGTGATGCGCTCGAGGTGATCGGCCGTGGTGGATGGGTCCACCCCGCGCTCGAACCGATGGCCCGCATCGGTGCTGAACTTGAAGCGCTGGGCACGACCCCGTATGGCATCAGGCCACCAGAAGGCGGCCTCTAAGAGAATGTTCTTGGTTTGATCAGACACACCCGTGCGGGCCCCACCCATGATGCCGGCCAGTGCCACTGGCCCCTTGGCATCGGCGATCACCCCCACGCTGGGGTCGAGCGAGACGGCTTGACCATTGAGCAGTTCGCAGGCCTCGCCCTGTTGCGCCCAGCGCACGGCCAGGCTTGCGGGTGCATCGATGGGCGCGAGGGCATCGAGGTCGAAGACATGGGATGGCCGACCGAGCTCGAGCATCACGTAATTGGAGATGTCCACCAGGGCAGAAATGGGCCGCTGACCAGACTGCTCCAGGCGCTGTTTCATCCAGCCCGGCGTCGGGGCCTGGGCATTCACGCCACGAATGACGCGGCTCGAGAACCGGCCGCACAGGTTCTTGGCATCCGTGGCGCAGGTGATGGTCGGCGTGTCTTTGATGCTGGGCGACACCACAGACCAGCTCGGCGCGGCGAGCGGCACCCCCAGCAGCGCCGAGAGTTCACGGGCCACGCCCAGCATGGAGAGGCAGTCGCCCCGATTGGGGGTGAGCTTCAGCACCAGGGTAGCCGCATCCAGGCTGAGGGTCTGGCGGATGTCCTCGCCCAGGCTGGCCTCGCTCGCATCGACTTCCAAAATGCCCTCGGAGGCCTCCGAGATGCCGAGCTCCTTGGCCGAGCAGAGCATGCCTTGGCTCACGACGCCACGCATCTTGGCCTGCTTGATCTTGAAGCCACCGGGCAGCAGCGCGCCATCGGTGGCGCAGGCCACCATCAGCCCTGCCCTGGCATTCGGTGCACCACAGACAATTTGAAGGGCCGTGGTACCAGCCCCGAGGCTCACCTCACAGACCTGCAGGCGATCCGCATCGGGGTGCTTCTGCGCTGAGAGAATCTTGCCCAGCCGCACGCCGGTAAACGGTGGCGCAGCCGTCTCAACCTCCTCCACCTCGAGGCCGGCCATGGTGAGCACATCCGCAATGCGCTCGATGGGGAGATCGGTGTGGACCATCTCGCGAAGCCAGGCCTCAGGAATTCTCATGATGGGCTAGGAAAATTGGCGCAGAAAGCGCAGGTCGTTTTCGAAAAAGAGGCGAAGATCGCCAATCCCATAACGCAGCATGGTGAGCCGCTCGAGGCCACTGCCAAAGGCAAAGCCGATGACCTCCTCCGGATCAAACCCAAAGTGGCGGATCACGTTGGGATGCACCTGGCCTGCCCCCGAGATCTCCAGCCAGCGCCCCTTCAAGGGGCCACTGGAAAATCGCATGTCCACCTCCACCGAGGGCTCAGTGAAGGGGAAGAACGAGGGACGAAAGCGAAGGTCGAGCTGGTCGTCTTCGAAGAAGCGGGCCAGAAAGTCGTGGTAGACGCCTTTGAGATCAGCAAAGCTCACTCGATCAGAGAGCCAAAGGCCCTCAACCTGATGGAACATGGGCGAGTGGGTGGCATCGCTGTCCACCCGATAGGTTCGGCCCGGGGCGATGAGCTTGATGGGCGGCTTGTGCGTCTGGGCGTAGCGCACCTGCATGGGACTGGTGTGCGTGCGCAACAGCAGTGGCAAGCCCGACTCGTCGCGGTCCTCGAGGTAGAAGGTGTCCTGCATGGAGCGCGCGGGGTGATTCTCGGGATTGTTCAGCGCCGTGAAGTTGAACCAGTCGGTTTCAATCTCTGGGCCATCGGCCACATCAAAGCCAATCGACTGAAAGATCTCCTGCACACGCCGCCAGGTTCGAACCACGGGATGCAGACCACCCACGAAGGGGCCACGGCCCGGCAGAGAGACATCGATGGCCTCCTGGGCCAGTCGCGCCTGTAGCTGGGCCTGGCCGAGCTGATCTCGGCGCGCCTGCAGGTGGGCTTCGATCTGAGTCTTGACCTCATTGAGCGCGGCACCGGCGGCCTTTCGGGCCTCTGGGTCCATCTTGCCAAGCTGCTTGAGCTGTTCGGTGAGGAGGCCCGTCTTGCCAAGAAAACGTGCCTTGGCATCCTCGAGCGCAGGCGCATCGGGAGCAGCCTCGAAGGCGCGCTGCGCCTCCGAGACGAGCTGATTGAGATCCGACATGCCCGGGGGGTTAAGCCCCGAGGGCGATCTTCACTTTGGCCACGATGGCCGCAAATGCGGGCTTGTCCATCACGGCGAGGTCGGCCAGCACCTTGCGGTCCATGTCGATGTTGGCCTTCTTGAGGCCCGCAATGAAGCGGCTGTAGCTGAGGTCGTTTGCACGGCAGGCCGCATTGATGCGGGTGATCCAGAGCGCACGGAACACACGCTTGCGATTGCGGCGGTCGCGGTAGGCGTACTGACCTGCACGCATGACGGCCTGTTTGGCCACACGAAAGACATTGTTGCGGCGGCCTCGAAAACCTTTTGCGAGGGCCAGAATTTTCTTGTGACGGGCACGAGCCGTTACACCACGTTTAACGCGAGGCATCTGAGTTCTCCTTTACGCGTAGGGCATCATGTCGCGAACGTGCTGCACATCCGAGGGATGCACAGTGAGCGTGCCGCGAAGCTGACGCTTGTTCTTGGTGGTGCGCTTGGTCAGGATGTGACGCTTGGTGGCGTGCGCGCGCTTGATCGACCCACTGCCGCGGGCGATGAACCGCTTGGAGGCGGCCTTCTTCGTTTTCATCTTGGGCATGACTGCTCCTCTGATTTGGTCTCGGCGGGTGGTGGGCACCTTGCCCTCACTTGTTGAACCCTCAGCGACCTTCTTCCAACTGCCTTACAACTGAATCGACTGCCTTACTTCTTCTTCTTGGGGGCCACCACCATGACCATCTGGCGGCCTTCCAACTTGGGCATTTGTTCCACCTGGGCGAGCTCGCCGAGGTCGGACTTCACGCGTTCCAGCATTCGCATTCCGAATTCCTGGTGGGCCATTTCGCGCCCCCGGAACCGGATGGTGATCTTGGCCTTGTCGCCGTCTTCCAGGAACCGAGTGAGGTTGCGCATCTTGACCTGGTAGTCGTTGTCATCGGTGCCGGGGCGAAACTTCACCTCTTTCACCTGGATGATCTTCTGCTTGGCCTTGGCCTCTTGAGCCCGCTTCTGCTCCTGGTACTTGAACTTTCCGAAATCCATGAGCTTGCACACCACAGGAACTGCCTGAGGGGCAATCTCGACAAGGTCTACTTCTGCTTCTTCCGCCATTCGGATCGCCTCATTGAGGGTCACGATTCCGATGGCTTCGTTTTCTAATCCAACCAGCCGCACCTGCAAGGCTGTGATTTCACCGTTGATTCGGTGGCTTCGTTCTGTAGCGATTGCGTTGCCTTTCTAAAAATAAAAACGCCCTATTTCCGCTGCTCGACTGTTTCGGACAGGAGCTCGAAAAAGGCGTTCATCGACATGCTTCCCAGGTCTTCACCCCCACGGGCTCGGACCGCCACCTGCTCGGAATCCTTTTCTTTCTGGCCCACGACCAGCACAAAAGGAATCTTTTGCAGGCTTAATTCTCTGATTTTGTAGGAAATTTTGTCGTTTCGCAAATCAGCATCGGCACGAAAGCCCCGGGCTTGTAATCTTTTCGCAACAGACTGGGCGTAGTCGGCCTGATTTTCGGTGATGCTGGCCACCGCCACCTGCAGGGGGGCCAGCCAGCAGGGCATGGCCCCGGCGTGGTTCTCAATGAGAATGCCAATGAAGCGCTCGAGCGAGCCCACAATCGCACGATGCAGCATGACCGGGTGCCTGCGGGTGTTGTCCTCGGCCACATACTCGGCCCCGAGGCGCACGGGCATGTTGAAGTCGACTTGGATCGTGCCGCACTGCCAAATGCGCCCGAGGGAGTCTTTCAGGCTGTATTCGATCTTCGGGCCGTAAAAAGCGCCCTCGCCGGGCAGCAGCTGCCAGTCCACCCCGACCCGATCCAGCGCCTCTGAGAGTGCCTTCTCGGCCTTGTCCCAGCTCTCGTCGGAGCCCACCCGATTGGGCGGGCGGGTCGAGAGCCGATAAATGACGTCTTGGAAGCCGAAGTCTCTGTAGACCTCGAGCAGCTTCTGGGTGAAGGCGTAGACCTCTGCCTGGATCTGGTCTTCCGTGCAAAAAATATGGCCGTCGTCTTGGGTGAAGCCACGAACTCGGAGCAGGCCGTGCAGGCTTCCAGAGGATTCATTGCGATGACAGGAGCCGAACTCACCATAGCGCAGCGGCAGGTCTCGGTAACTGCGAAGGTTGGAATTGAACACCTGGACATGGCCCGGGCAGTTCATGGGCTTGACGGCATAGTCTCGGTTTTCCGAGGCCGTGGTGAACATGTTGTCTTTGTAGTGCTCCCAATGGCCCGACTGCTCCCAAAGGCTGCGGTCGAGGATCTGGGGGCAACGAATCTCTTGATAACCCGAGGCCAGGTAAACATGACGCAGGTACTGCTCCACCTGCTGCCAGATCGTCCAGCCCTTGGGGTGCCAGAAGACCAAGCCCGGGGCGTTGTCCTGAAGGTGGAAGAGATCCAGGGATTTGCCAAGCTTGCGATGGTCTCGCCGCTCAGCCTCCTCGAGCTGGTGCAGGTATTGCTCCAGGTCTTCCTTCTTGGCCCAGGCCGTGCCATAGACCCGCTGGAGCATTTCATTGCGATGGTCGCCTCGCCAGTAGGCGCCGGCCACCTTCATGAGCTTGAAGACCTTGAGCTTGCCCGTCGACGGCACGTGCGGGCCGCGGCAGAGGTCGACGAAATCGCCCTCCCGGTAGAGTGAAATCTGCTCGCCGGCCGGAATGCTGGCGATGATTTCGGCCTTGTAATGCTCCCCCATGGACTTGAACAGGCCCACAGCAGCGTCGCGGTCCATGACCTCTCGGGTCACGGGCTCGTCTTTGCTGGCCAGTTCACGCATCTTGGCCTCAATGGCGGTGAGGTCCTCGGGGGTCAGCGGGCGCTTGTAGGAGAAGTCGTAATAAAAACCGTTGTCGATGACAGGCCCAATGGTGACCTGAAGATCTGGGAACAGGCTCTTGGCCGCGTAAGCCAGGAGATGGGCTGTGGAGTGACGCAGGATGTCCAGACCCTCTGGGTCTTTCTCGGTCACGATGGCCAGCGCCGCGTCTTGATCGATGAGGTGGTGGGTGTCCACCAGCTGCCCATTCACGCGCCCGGCCAGTGCGGCCTTGGCCAGCCCTGCTCCGATGCTCGCCGCCACCGCGGCCACAGTCACGGGGGATTCAAATGAGCGAACAGACTGATCTGGAAGGGTGATGTTGACCATATGGGCTTGATTGGTAGGCGCGATTGGACTCGAACCAACGACCCCCACCATGTCAAGGTGGTGCTCTAACCAGCTGAGCTACGCGCCTGCCGAAAACAGAAGCCGCAGTGTAGCAGACCTATCCCGCCCGAATGCTGAGCTCCACGCCCACTTTCCGCCATTCCAGGCGGTCCTGGTCGAGGCTGTGCTGGGTCAAGGGATGCCTGGAGAGCCAGGTCTTGGGCAGGCCCAATTCGAACTGGCGTCCATCGCCCATGAGCGAAATGGCGGGCAGTTTTGCATCAGAGCGGTTCCGAAAGAACACGGCCGCCAGCCGCAGACACAGAACTGCAGCCCAGGGAACGGCCTCACCCACCATGGGCATGACCTTGCCCAGCTTGCCCACATGGCCCATGGCGAGCGTGGACATGATCCGCTGGTCGCGCCGCGAAAAACCGGGCATGTCGGCCTGCGCGAGGATGTAGGCGGTGTGCTTGTGAAAGCTGTTGTGGGAGATGGAGTGACCAATTTCCAGAAGGCTGGCCGACCAGCCAATGAGGGCTGACATCTCGGCCCGCTCCTCACGGGTGCCGGTCGAGAGCTGCATCCACAGCGACTGCGCCAGTCCGCCCAACCTGGCGGCCTGGGCACGGTCCACCTGATAGCGCTTCATGAACTGCTCCACCGTGTGAATGCGCATGTCATCGTGCCGGACCCGGCCGAGCACGTCGTAGAGAACACCCAGGCGAAGGGCTCCATCCGCGTACTGCATCTCCTCAATCTTGAGCTCCTCAAAGGCAGCCATCATGATCACAAGCCCCCCCGCAAATACCGGCATGCGATCCACTTTGAGGCCCGGCAGGGCTGCATCTTCCACCCGCCCCGCCTTGATCAGCAGGGCTCGGATGCGCTCCATGCCCTCTAGGGTGATGCGGTGACTCGTGTCGCCCAAGGCCACCAGAACGTCCTGGATGGCTCGGGCCGATCCACTGGAGCCCACGGCCCGCTCCCAGCCGTGCTGTCGGTAACCGGCACTGATGACCTGGATGCTGCGCCGGGCTTCAAAGATGGCGTCCTTGAAGCCAGAACGGGTGATGTCTCCACCAGGGAAAAAGTCGCGGCTAAAGCGAATACAGCCGACGAAGACGCTCTCGAGCAGCTCGGCGTCGTAGTTGGTGCCAATGATGAACTCGGTGGAGCCTCCACCAATGTCGATGACCAGGCGTCGGGCACCATCGGCTGCCAGGGAGTGGGCCACGCCGTTGTAGATGAGCCGGGCTTCTTCCTTGCCAGCAATCACCTCGATGGGGAACCCGAGGGCCGCCTCGCAGGTCTTTAGAAACTCGGCCCCGTTCTTGGCCACGCGAAAGGTGTTGGTGGCGACCGCCCTCACGTGCTGGGCATCAAAGGCACGGAGTCGCTCTCCGAAACGCTGCAGGGCAGCAATGGCCCTGGCCTGCGAGGCAGCATCCAGACGCTTGTCGGCAGACAAGCCCGAGGCCAGCCGAACCACGTCCTTGAGGCTGTCGAGCGGAGAAATCTGGGGGCCGGCCGGCGTGCTCTGTACCCGCCCGATGAGCAGGTGGAATGAATTCGACCCGAGATCCACGGCAGCCACGAGCTCTGGATCGTTTTGTATTTGGGCCAACACAGTCGCCATGGCCGGATTATAGGTGGCTACACTGGAGCGCAGATGAAATCAAAAAAACCCTTGCCGATCCCTGTCTTCCACACCGAGGGGCAGCCAGGCCAGAGCCGTTACCTCAACCGCGAACTCAGCCTGCTCGCCTTCAATGAGCGTGTGCTGGCCATGGCCGAATGCCTCGAGACCCCCCTGCTCGAGCGGCTGCGATACATCTGCATTGTCTCGAGCAACCTCGATGAGATCTTCGAAATCCGGGTCTCAGGGCTCAAGGCCAAGATTCGGCAGGGCGCGGGCGACCTGCCCGACCTCGATGGCTACACGGCCGCCCAGAGCTTCCACGATGTTCAACGACGGGCCCACCGTCTTGTGGATCGTCAATACCAAATTCTGAACCAAGGCATCCTCCCTGAGCTGGAGAAGACTGGCGTCAAGATTCACCTCACCGCCAGCTTCACCCCGGCCCAACGCAAATGGGCCCACCAGTATTTCGTGAAGGAGGTCATGCCGGTTCTCACACCGATCGGGCTCGACCCATCGCATCCCTTCCCGCGAACCCTGAACAAGAGCCTCAATTTCATTCTCGAAATGGAGGGCCGGGACTCTTTTGGCCGAGAATCTCGGGCTGCGGTGGTGCAGGCCCCTCGGGTGCTGCCCAGGCTCATTCGCGTGCCCAAGCAGGTCTCGGGCCACCCCCACGGCTTCATGCTGCTGAGCTCCATCCTCCAAGACAACGTCCCCGCCCTCTTCCCAGGAATGGATGTCAAAGGCGTCTACCAGTTTCGTGTCACCCGCAACAGCGATTTGTTCGTGGATGACGAGGAGGTGACGGACCTGCGAGAGGCGCTGAAGGGCGAGCTCTCCCAGCGGCAGTTTGGGGACTCGGTGCGGCTTGAGGTGGCCGATGCCATTCCAGACGCCTTGCTCGACCTGCTGCTGCGCGAATACAAGCTCGGCCCGGAGGATTGCTACCGTGTGCCGGGACCGGTCAACCTGGTGCGTCTTATGAGCATGCCCGATCAGGTCGACCGGCCCGATCTCAAATTCCCGGCCTTTTCAGCCCGACACCCGGACGCCTTCGTTGGAAAGAACCACTTCGAGGTCATTTCCAATCAAGACGTACTTGTTCATCACCCCTACGAGAGCTTCAGTGCCGTGGTCGACTTCCTGCGCACCGCCTCAGAGGACCCCTCGGTGGTGGCCATCAGCATGACGGTCTACCGAACCGGTCAGACCTCTTCGCTCATGGAGTCACTTATTTCGGCCGCCCGCTCCGGCAAGGAGGTCACCGTGGTGGTGGAGCTCATGGCCCGGTTCGATGAGGAGACCAACATCAATTGGGCCTCCCGGCTCGAGGAGGTGGGTGCCCATGTGGTGTTTGGCGTGGTGGGCAACAAGACCCACGCCAAGATGTGCCTGGTGGTGCGCAAGGAAAAAACCGGCCTGCGTCGCTATGTGCATATCGGCACGGGCAATTACCACCCGCGCACGGCCAGCCTCTATGAAGACTTCGGGCTTTTCACCGCCAACCCAGACCTCTGCCAAGACGCACACGAGGTCTTTCACCAGCTCACGGGGCTGGGCAAGGCTCGGGCCCTGCGAAAGGTCTGGCAGTCACCCTTCACCCTTCACTCCAATGTGCTCAAGGCGATTCGTCGGGAGACCCTGATCGCCAAGCAAGGCGGCAAGGCGCAGATCATGGCCAAGATGAACTCTTTGGTCGAGCTTGCTGTGGTCGAGGCGCTCTACGCGGCCAGCCAGGCCGGTGTGCAGGTGGACCTCATCATTCGCGGCATCTGTGTGCTTCGGCCCGGTGTGCCTGGGCTCTCAGAGAACATTCGTGTTCGCAGCACCATTGGTCGCTTTTTGGAGCACAGCCGCCTCTTTTACTTCCGCAACGAGGGGGCCGAGGACGTCTACATCTCGAGTGCGGACTGGATGGATCGCAACTTCTTTCGTCGCGTGGAGCTGGCCTGCCCCATCCTCGACAAAGCCCTCAAGCGCCGTGTGATTCGAGAGGGCCTGCGCCTCCATCTGACCGACAACGCCACGAGCTGGCAGATGCGGGCCGATGGCGTCTACACGGTGCGTCGACGCACGGGTGCGAATCGCAAGGCCGTGCAGGACACCCTCTTGCAGATGGCGCTCTAGGCCCGAAGCCTCGGCCCCAAGACCAGCAGCGGAACAAGGCCCACCAGGGCGATGGTCAGCGAGGGCCAGGCCGCCTGGGCCAGGCGTTCATCCGCGGCGAACTGATGGGCCGCGGTGGCGAGGGTCTCCACATTCATGGGCCGCAGCACCAGTGTCAGGGGAAGTTCTTTCACCACATCGACGAACACCAGAAGGCCAGCCACCGCGGCGCTGCCACGAAGCACAGGCCAGTGCACCCGGAACACAACCTGCTGCGCAGACAGCCCGAGGCTGCGGGCCGACCAGTCCAGGCTGTTGGTCAACCGCCCCAGCCCAACCTCCACGCTGGAGTAGCCCACCGTGAAGAATCGGGTGAGGTAACCGCCGATCAGCAGCACGCTGGTGGCAGTGAGTGTCACCCGCCAGTCGAAGAGGGCCATGGCGGTCTGGGTAAAGAACGCACTCCAGCCGAGCAGCCCCAAGGCCACCACCAGACCAGGCACGGCGTAGCCCGATGAGGCCAGCTGCAGGCCCTTGGCGAGCCATCCCCCCTGCATGCTGCGTTGACCATAGGCGAGCACGATGGCCATTGGAAGAATGACCGCCAGGGCATACAGGCCATAGAGGGCCGTCTGAAGGGTCTGCCGCATCAGGCTGTTCGCCGCGATGGGCTCGGCCGAGGAAAGACCCGCGACCAGCAGGAGCACCACCGGCAGCACAAACCCGAACAAGCCGCCGAGGCCGCACACCAGCGGGACCCAATACCGGGCCTTGCCCTGCAGCGGAAGTCGTGGCCGCGCCTGCCCCGGCCGTCCTGTGAAGCCTGCGCGCCCTCGAACCACTCGCTCCCAGGCCAGAATGAGCACCGCCAGCAACAGCATGCCCAGGCCCATGAGCGCGGCCGCCGAGCGATCGCCATAGCCAAACCATGTCTTGAAAAGCCCTGTGGAGAGCGTCTGCACCGAGAAGAAGGCCACGGTGCCGTAATCGGCCAGGCACTCCATGATGACCAGCGCGCTGCCCGCCACCAGCGCAGGCCTGGCCAAGGGCAGCACCACTCGGTAGAAGGCGCCCGCAGGCGAGAGGCCCAATGAGCGGGCCGCCTCCGAGAGGTTCACCTGCCGGTCTTCGAAGGCGGTCTTGGCGAGCAAGGCCACATAAGGGCTCAGGGCCACGCCCAAAACAAAAACAGCACCCGGCAAAGAGCGAATCTCGGGCCAGATCGTCTGAAAATCCTGTGCCGAAAGGCCCACCCGCAGGGCATGCGTCTGGAGCCACTGTGCCAACCAGCCGGAAAAATCCAGGGCATCGGTATAGGCGTAGGCCACCACATACGCGGGCAAAGCCATCGGAAGAATCATGGCCCACTCCAGTGCGACCCGACCCCGAAACTCGTACTGACTCAGGAACCAGGCCGCTGGAAGTCCCAGGACCCAGGCCACCGCCAGGCTGCCCAAGCACAGCAAGACGCTGTTGAGGAGGTAAATGGGCAGCACTGTTTGGGCCATCCAGCCCAGTGCGGACGGATCCGCAAATGCGGCCGCCCCAAGCCAGGCCACCGCGATGAGCGGCGCCGCAATTGCGAGGATGAAAACAAGGGAGACGGTGGCGCGAAGTACCCGACTTTGCATACGCAGACACTATACTGGGGCGCATGTCTGAGTCCCTCCAAATCGACGCGATCACCATCCGTTACCCCGACACACCCCATGGAGCAGATGCGGTGCGCGGGCTGAGCCTAGACCTGGCCGACGGGGAGATTGCCTGCCTGGTGGGCCCATCCGGCTGCGGCAAGAGCAGCCTGCTTCGGGCCATTGCTGGCTTTGTGCAGCCCATCACCGGACGCATCCTGCTTGGGAGCCGAATGCTCTTCGGGCCTGGTGTGAACCTGGCGCCAGAGACCCGCGGCATCGGCATGGTCTTTCAGGACTACGCCCTCTTTCCGCACCTTCGGCTGGAGGAGAACGTTCTCTTCGGCCTGACGGCAGGCCGCCCCAAGGCGGCCGACACACAAGCACGGCAGCGCGCGCGCGACATGATCGACCTGGTCGGCCTGCGTGCCCTTGCCGATCGTTACCCGCACGAGATTTCTGGCGGTCAGGCCCAGCGCGTGGCGCTGGCCCGTGCACTGGCCCCTGCCCCTGGCCTGCTTTTGCTCGATGAGCCTTTCTCCAACCTAGACCTCAACCTTCGCGCCCGACTCGCCCGAGAGGTTCGCGACATCCTCAAGACCGCAGGCCAGACGGCCGTGCTGGTCACACACGACCAGGCGGAGGCCTTCACCATGGCCGACCAGCTCGGGGTGATGTTTGATGGTCAACTCGCCCAGTGGAGCAGCCCCTACAACGTCTACCACGAGCCCTGCTCTCCCAAGGTGGCCCGCTTCATCGGTGAAGGCGCCATGGTGAGCGGCCTTCAGACCCACCACGAGGTCAGCACCCCACTGGGCACCCTGGCCCTGGCACCCTGCTGCTGCAACGAGAAGATTCAGGCGGAGGAGGTGCGTGTCTTGTTGCGGCCTGATGACGTCGTGCACGACGACGAGAGCCCGCTGCAGGCCAAGGTCATTCGCAAGAGTTTTCGCGGGGCCGACTTCCTCTACACATTGGAACTGCCCAATGGCGAGCAGATTCTCTCGCTGGTCCCGAGCCACCACGACCATCCCTTGCATGAGCCCATTGGCATCCGGCTTGAGGCCGACCACGTGGTGACCTTCCCTGCACACGCCAATGTCGCAGAGGCCTTTGAGCGCAGTGAAGGACACTGAGGCTGTTGTTGTTCGCCTGCTGATTGCAGGCGAGGAGCCCACCAGACGCATCGCCATTCAAGAAGTTGGGCCCGAATCGGCCTCGGAGGTGCTGCTCTGCCTGCCGGGCCTGCTGGAGACACACGAGAGCTTCAGCGGCCTGCAGCGGGAGTTGGGTCATGACCACAGGCTCTTCATCCTCGACCATGCCGGACGCGGCGACAGCGACCCCATGAAGGAGGCCTCCCACTACCGAATGAGCCGCTACCTGAGCGACATTGGCGTGGCGCTGGCCTATGTCCAGGGCCGAATGGCCTCCTCCGCCAAGCCATCAAGCCGTTTTCGAGAATCTCGGCCCTCCCCTCGGCTGCATTTGGTGGGCACCAGCATGGGCGGCATTCTGGCGATGTCCATCGCAGCCCAGCAGCCAGCAGGCCTGGCCAGTGTGGTGCTCAATGACGTGGCCTGTCTGCTGCCATGGGCGGGCATCTTTGGACTGATGAGCGGGCTCGGCGCTGCCACCAAGGGCGCATCCCTCTTTGGAAACCATCGAGAGGTGGCCGAAGACCTTCAGATCGACCACCGCCTGCTGCGGGCCGTTCAACAGCCCAAGCACCTCGACATCGTGCACCAGACAACCATGCACGGTGTGGACTTCCGAGAGACGTTCTCACAAGTGACACAGCCGGTGCTGCTCATCAAGGCGGGACAGAGCGATGTGGTGAATGACCAGGCCATCGAGGCCACACGCCGCTGCAACCCACTGGGTGAGACCCTGGTGGTGCCGGAGGCCCGCCACCCCGCGCCCTACGACATCGAGGTCTGTCAGGCCATCCGGCGCTTTGTGGGCACCGTCACGGTCTGACCATTCCAGAGGGTCGCTAGCCTTTTTTGTCCGCTGCCGGCGCAGGTGGGGCGCTTGCTGGTGCGGGCGCAGACCCAGACGGCTGGGCTGTCGGTGCCGTGGGAGCGGCCCCATTGCCGGCTGCAGCAGGTGCAGCCGCCCCAGGCGCTGCTGGTGCGGGCTCCGTTGCCGGGGGCGCTGCCGGCTCGGGTGCGGGCCGAAGCTTGGCGCACTCACTGAGCATCTCCACCTGGCCGCCGGCGGCACGAATGCCGGCCTGTGCAGCACAGGTTGCTGCCAAGCGACTCGGAAGGTCCGTCATCTTCAGGGCACGGTCGAAGGCTTCTGCCACGGAGGGATCTTGGGGGCCCTTGACCATCAGACGCAGGGCACCAAGGCCCAGGAGCCGCTCGGTGCTGGGCTCTTTCGAGCCGCGCACGATGGCCTCCATATCCGACAGGACTTGGCCACCGGCCAAGGCTTCACGGGCCGCATCAAACTGCTTCTCCTTGGAAAGCAGGCTCTCCATCCTCGAGAGACCCTCGAGCTGCTGGCGCTGGGAGGCCGTTTCCGCCCGGAGCTGCTCTACTTCTGCGCTGAGTTCAGTGGCCGTCTGCCACTGCAGGAAGGCAAAACCGCCGGCGCCGGCAGCAGCCAGGAAAAGCACGACAATGATGATGATGAACTTCTTCATACCCGTGTCTCGATCCGTTTCATGAACGACACCAACTTAGCACGAACTGCCGCCGCAAACCGCACACCACTCATCCTGATGCAGGGCGTGACCAAGCGGCTCGGCCGACACACCGCCCTCTCAGGTCTCGACCTGGCGCTCTTCCCCGGCGAATGCCTGGGCATCATCGGGCCCAACGGCGCGGGCAAGACCACCACCACCCGCATTCTGCTCGGACTGCTCACGGCAGATGCTGGCCAGGTGACTGCATTCGGCCTTGAGCAGCCCAGCCATGCCCGGCGTGTTCGCAAACGCCTTGGCGTTGTGGGTCAATTCGACACCCTGGACCCGGACTTTAATTGCCGCGAGAACATCCTGACCTACGGCCGCTACTTTGGTCTCTCCGATGCCGCGATTGAAAAACAGATTCCCGACCTACTCGCCTTTGCCGAGCTCACGCACAAGGCGCATGCACGCATTGATGAGCTCTCCGGCGGCATGAAGCGACGCCTGAGCCTGGCCCGATCACTCGTCAACGACCCGGACGTGCTCATCCTCGATGAGCCCACCACGGGCCTGGACCCCCAGGCCCGTCACGTCATGTGGGAGCGACTCGGCGCCCTTCGAAAGCGTGGAAAGGCCATCATCCTCACCACCCACTTCATGGAAGAGGCCGAGCGACTCTGCGACCGGGTCATGGTGATGGACCATGGCCAAAAGATTGCTGAGGGCTCACCCAAGGCCCTGATTGCGGCGGAGGTTGAGCCGCACGTGGTGGAGGTGCAGGGCCTCCAAACAGATTCAGAACGGACAGACATCGCCATGCACGCAGACCGCGTGGAGGTCAGTGGGGAGAGCACCTTTTTCTACTCGCGGGCGCCACATGCACTGCTGCAGGCACTGGAGGACAGGCCAGGCCTGCGAGTCTTGCACCGGCCCGCCGACCTCGAGGATGTCTTCCTTAAATTTACCGGCCGAGAGATTCGGGAGGCCGCATGAGCCCGATGTCTATTCTCGCAACCCGCTGGCCCTGGGTGCCTGTATTCCAGCGCAACCTGCTGGTCTGGCGAAAACTGTTGGTCCCAAGCCTCATTGGCAACATCGCCGAACCACTCTTTGTGCTGGTCGCATTCGGCTTTGGTGTCGGAGGCCTCATTGGCGCCGTGGACTACAACGGGCAGGCCATTCCCTACCTGTTGTTCCTCGCCAGCGGCTCGATCTGCGCAAGCACCATGACCGCAGCGAGCTTTGAAGGCCTGTATTCGGCCTACTCTCGAATGGGGCCGCAGCGGACTTGGGAGGGCATTCTCAATGCGCCGATTGGCCTGAGGGACATTGTGCTGGCCGAAGCCATCTGGGCGGGCTTTAAATCCCTCTTCACGGCCACGGCCATTCTCGTGGTCATGGTGGTGCTTGGCATTTCAACCGCGCCAACCTTGCTGCTGGTCTGGCCGCTCATGCTCTTCATCGGCCTGGTCTTTGCCGCCATGGCGCTGGTCTTCAATGCCCTGGCCCGCGGCTATGACTTCTTCACTTACTACATCACCCTCTTCCTGACACCCATGACGTTTTTGTCTGGGGTCTACTTCCCGAGAGAACAGTTGCCGCCTTTCTTGTGGACCTTGTCGGAATGGCTGCCCCTCACGGCGGCGGTCTCGCTGGTGCGACCTTTGTTCATGGGCGAGTGGCCGACCACGGTGCTGCCGAACCTCGGACTGCTGGCGATCTATGGGCTTGGGAGCTTCTTTCTCGCGCTTCGACTCACCGAGCGACGTTTCGGAATTCGTTGAGCTCGGTTAGGATGTGGCCATGCGACCGAACGTTCTTGCCAGCATTGCAGCGGTTCTTCTCTGCCAGGCCTCGAGCCTTCATGCCCAGGTGACCTATCGCTTCATCGGTGAAGAGCCTGTTCGCGTTAAACACTTCCTCGATGTCGATCGGATCGATGTTCGCGGGGACGTCCGCAGCTTCTGGCGGCTCACCAACCTCATTGAGCGAGACAAGGTTGGGGCCCTCTCGCTGCGGTCTCGCATGGACATCGAGTGCAAGGGTCGCCGCGCCCGCACCGTATTTTCCATCCACTACCAAGGAACGGCTGCTGGCGGTCAGATCATTGCCTCACTGCGCTCGGACGACCCCGACTGGAAAGACATTGGGAGCACAGGTGTGCTTCCAACCCTGCACGAGTTGGTCTGCTCCGTTGAGAGCAGCACGACCTCCTCTGGCTATGTCGAGCCGCCACCCCCGCCACCGGGCTCAGAGGAGGCAGAGAAGGCGGCTGCAGAGAAGGCCGAGAAGGACGCCAAGAAATAAGGCCGGTGTCGCATCCCAGGCTCAAGAAACCGGCTGCTCGACCGATCTAGCCACTGATAGACACTTTTCAGGGATGGAGAGCACCATGGTTCAGACCCGCCTCATTCAAAAGAAGCTGATTGCCTTTTTGGCCGTGGCCCCCATTGCCCTGATCTACATGGTGCTCGCCATGGTGCACCCAAAAGTCTTCCTGGCCTTTGACATCATGGCCTATGTCGTGATGGTTGGCCTGATGGCCTTCATGACCTACGTGATCGTGAAGACCGATGGCGAGGAGATCAAGCCGCGCCCCACCTACAAGGCCAAGATCAAGGTGGCCGACCCCCGCTCGCAGGTGGTTTCGGCCGCCATCCTGGGCGCCGCCCTCATGGTGGTCTCCTACGTGGGGGTGAAGTCCCCCGAGCTTCTTTTCAGTGTGGAGGTTGTGGGCTTTCTCGTCATGGCCATGATGATCACGGCCATTGCCGGCTTTCTCTGGCGCTCGATGGTGCCGCCGGTGCCCAAAGAAATTCGCACGCGGGCCACGTCGCTGACCAAACGGGTCAACGACCCCAAGGCCCATGTGAAGCAGGTCATGGCCAAGGCCGCCGCCGATGCGCAGGCAGCCCAAGCCGCAGAGGTTGCTGCCGCCGCGGCCGCCGCTGCCCTGCCACCGCCGGATGTCATCAACCCCGAAGATGTCATCGAGATCGAGGAGGGCGAATCCCTCGAGGAAATCAAGGCTCGCCTCAAGCCCAAGAAGCCCAAGATTTCGATGGAGTTGCTCAACACAGCGAATTCTTACGACGACAAGGTGGCACTGTTGCGCTTCCTGGTCAGCGAGGACTCGGCCCGGGTCTCCAAGGCGATACAGAACTTCATTCGCTAGACACAAACCGATGGGCCGAGTGGGCGGGCCAGTCTGAAAGGAGTTGGCCCAGGCCCTTGAGCGCAAGCTGAAGGTCGCCATCGGGGGTCAGCCAGACGAGCAGTAACAACGACCAGCCCGACACAGACAGGGTGGCCAGCAGGCGGGATCGGGTGTTGCGTTTGGACTGAAACATGTTGAAGGCTCCTGATTCGAAAGAGCCCTGATGCTGGTCTGGATGGGCATGCACGCGAATCGGCCAAGTGGATTCCCTGTCAGAATGCTCGACATGGACGGCTTTACCCCCATCATCATCATTGAAGGCTTTCTGGGCTTCGGCGTGGTCCTGCTGCTCTACTGGATGCACCGCCAAGAAATGAAGGCCATTGCCAAGCGCAAGGCAGAGGCCGAGCCGCCCATGAACCCCCTGGTGGCCACCCGAGATGCCGCCAAGGCCAGAGTCGAAGAAGCCCGTGTCGCCATTTTGGCCAAACTCGAAGAGGAGGCTCGCCTGGCTGCACACCCCCCGGTGGATCCCCCAGCCAGCCCGCCCGGCCAGTCCCCCGCAGAGGCATCTGGGTCTGAGTCGCAGGCCGGTGCCGCAGTTGATGCATCAGAGAGCCCCGCGCCACAAACTCCCCAGGACACGGACACCCCCAACGCCACAAGCCCCGAGGGCCGGATACAATCGTAGGGCCGTTGTGCGGGCGTCGTTCAATGGCAGGACCTGAGCTTCCCATGCTCAAGACGTGGGTTCG
>CAZPRT010000021.1:0-14122 GCA_964589205.1 uncultured Bordetella sp.
CGTAGATCTTGGCCGGCAGCGGTGTGGTGTTGGAGAACTCCAGCGTGACGTGGCCCTCCCACTCGGGCTCCAAGGGCGTTACGTTCACGATGATGCCGCAGCGTGCGTACGTGCTTTTTCCGAGGCAGACCGTCAGCACGCTCCGGGGAATGCGGAAGTACTCCACGGTTCGGGCCAGGGCAAAGGAGTTGGGCGGAATGATGCAGACATCGCCTTTGAAATCGACGAAGGAGCCCGGGTCGAAGGCCTTCGGATCTACGATGGTGCTGTTGATGTTGGTGAAGATCTTGAATTCGTTGGCACAGCGCACGTCATAGCCATAGCTCGAGGTGCCATAGGACACGATGCGCTGGCCGTTGGCCTCGCGAACCTGCCCCGCCTCGAAGGGCTCGATCATGCCGTGGTCGGCCGCCATGCGGCGGATCCAGTGGTCGCTCTTGATTGCCATGCCCAATTATGACCGAACCAGTAAAATGCCCGGTTATGCCCAAACGCTCGATTTTCCTCACCTCCGCCCTGCCCTATGCCAACGGGGCCATCCACATTGGGCACCTGGTGGAATACATCCAGACCGACATCTGGGCGCGTTATCAGCGGCTTCGTGGCCACGAGGTGGTCTACGCCTGCGCCGATGACACCCATGGCACCCCCATCATGCTTCGGGCCCAGAAGGAAGGCATCACACCCGAGGCCTTGATTGAGCGGGTCTGGCACGAGCATCGCCGAGATTTTGAATCCTTCGGCGTGGCCTTTGACGTCTACCACTCCACCCACTCACCCGAGAACAAGGCCCTCTCCGAGCGCATCTATGGCGACCTGAAGGAGGCCGGCCTCATCGAGGTTCGAACCATCGAGCAGCTCTACGACCCGGTGGAGAAAATGTTCCTGCCCGACCGGTTCATTCGTGGCGAGTGCCCCAAGTGCCACGCCAAGGACCAATACGGCGACTCCTGCGAGGCCTGCGGCGCCACCTATGCGCCCACCGACCTGATCAACCCCACCTCGGCGGTGAGTGGCGCCACGCCCGAGACCCGAGAGAGCGACCACCACTTCTTTCGCCTCTCCGACCCACGTTGCGTGGGCTTCCTGCGCGACTGGGCGCTGAACTCTGGGCGGCTTCAGCCCGAGGCCGCCAACAAATTGCGTGAATGGCTCAGCGGAGACACCCCACTCAACGACTGGGACATCTCTCGCGATGCGCCCTACTTTGGCTTTGAAATTCCGGGCGCCCCCGGCAAGTACTTCTACGTCTGGCTCGATGCTCCCGTGGGCTATTACGCAGCACTGGCACGCTGGTGCGAGCTCCACGGCGACAGGCTCGAGCGCTTCATTGGCCCAGACTCCACGGTGGAGCAGGTGCACTTCATCGGCAAGGACATCCTCTACTTCCACACCCTCTTCTGGCCCGCCATGCTGCATTTTGCGGGCCTGCGAACCCCAAGCCGCGTCTATGCCCACGGCTTTCTCACGGTCGATGGCGCCAAGATGAGCAAGTCGCGCGGCACCTTCATCACCGCCCAGAGTTACATCGAGCAGGGCCTCAACCCCGAGTGGCTGCGCTATTACTTTGCCTCCAAGCTCAATGGGTCGATGGAAGACCTGGACCTCAACTTCAACGACTTCATCGCGAAGGTCAACAGCGACCTGGTTGGAAAGTTCGTGAACATCGCCAGCCGCTCGGCTGGCTTCATCAACAAACGTTTCGATGGCCAACTGCTCGCAGATGCCCGCTCGGCCGCTCCTGGAACAGACCATGCTGCCTTGGAACAATTGCTCGTGGATGCAGCCGAATCACTTGCGGAAGGCTATGAGAACCGAGACACCGCACGTGTGGTGCGAGAGCTTGTGGGCCTGATGGATGCGGTGAACGAGTATGTGGACCGCCACAAGCCATGGGAGATGGCCAAACGCGAGGCAGAGCCCGAGGTTCTTCACCGCGTGCTCTCCACCACGCTGCGCTGCTTTGCTCGGCTGAGCATTCTCCTAAAGCCCATCTGCCCAGCCACCGTGGCCCGGGTGGAGGCCGAGGTCTTCCAGGCCACACCCTGGCGCTGGGCCGACCTTGATGCGCCCGAGCTGCCCCGGCTCAGCACCTTTGCCCACCTGATGACCCGGGTCGATCGCGATGCGGTCGACCGCCTGATCGACGCCAACCGCTAAGGAGGCCCCATGCCCATCGTCTTTCGTTTTGCCCGCCCACACTATGTGTCGGATGCCACCAATTTCATCGACAGCCTCAAGCTCGAACGGCCCGAACTGGAGCAGAAGCAGCAGGCGGGCCGATCCCTGCTCTGGGACAAGCCGCCCAAATCCCCAGACCAAATCGCCCGCGAACGCTCGGCCAAGGTGCCCCAGCAACCCTACGTGTACCACGGGCCATTGAGGCCAGGCTCGAATGTCTGACACCCTGACGGCCCGGCTCTATGGAGAGCCGATTGGCTCGCTGCCGCAAGATCTCTACATCCCACCGGATGCCCTCGAGATCATTCTCGACGCCTTCGAGGGCCCGCTCGACCTGCTGCTCTACCTCATCCGGCGACAGAACTTCAACATCCTCGACATCCCGATGGCCGAGGTCACCCAGCAGTACCTGCGCTACATCGATGAAGTTCGTCAGCACAACCTGGAACTCGCCGCCGAGTACCTGCTCATGGCCGCCATGCTGATCGAGATCAAATCGCGCATGCTCCTGCCGGTGCGGGTGCAGGCCGGCGAGGAAGAGCCGGAAGACCCGCGGGCCGAGCTGGTTCGCCGGCTTGTGGAATACGAGCGCATGAAGATGGCCGCCCAGCAGATCGACCAACTCCCCCAGGTGGGCAGAGACATCGCCGTGGCCCAGGTCTTCCTCGAGCAGTCCATCGCGCCACGCCTGCCCGACGTGAACCCCGCAGACCTCCAGGCCGCCTGGCGCGAGATTCTGAAGAAGGCCAAGCTGGTGGAGCACCATCAGGTCTCGCGAGAGTCCCTCTCGGTGCGCGAGCACATGTCGAAGATTCTCCGCCAGTTGCAGGATGCCCAGTTCGTGGAATTCAGCGACCTCTTCATGGCGGCCCTGCGCGAAGGCGGCGGCATCCCCGTGATTGTGGTGCACTTCCTGGCGCTTCTGGAACTGGCCCGAGAAGGCCTCGTGGACATCACGCAGGCCGCACCGTTTGCGCCCATCTACATTCGGCTCGGCCACCAGACCCACTGATGTCCGTTGCATTCGGGCACCTCACCAGCCTGGGGCTCCCGAGCCACGCAGACGACCTGGTCTGCCTCACCGACTCGCTTCAACTGCCAGACCTCACCGTTCGGCTGGCCGATGCCCCCCGACTCGTTCTGGGGGGCGGCAGCAACCTTGTCGTGCGGGCCGATGCAAAGGCACCGCTCAAGGCCACCGTCATTCACAACCAGCTGACCGGCATTGTTCGGCTGCCCGCGCAGGACGACCGCGTCGTCATTCGCTGCGCGGCCGGCGAGGGATGGCATCGGTTCGTGATGTGGACCTTGGCCCAAGGCCTGGGGGGCCTGGAGAACCTGAGCCTCATTCCGGGCACGGTGGGTGCGGCGCCCATTCAGAACATTGGCGCCTATGGGGTCGAGCTGTCTGACCGCATCCTCGCCGTGCACGCCTGGGATTTTCAGGCCCATGGGCACTGCGTCTTTCGCGCCGACGAGTGCGACTTTGGCTACCGACACAGCCAGTTCAAAGACCCCAACATGCAAGGCCCCTGGGACCATCCCCGCTTTCTCATCACCGCGGTGGACTTCGGCCTGTGGCCCGCGCACAAGGCGCCCTTGGTGGTCGGCTATGCGGGCCTGGAAGGCCTCGATGCGCCCGGCCCCGAAGCCCCAATGCGCATCGCCCACACCGTGATGGCCCTGCGGCGCCAAAAGCTCCCAGACCCAGACCAGCTGGGCAATGTGGGCAGCTTCTTTCAGAATCCGGCGGTGCCCGAGGGGGTGGCCAGCGCACTGGCCGAACACCACCCCCGCATGCCGCAGTATGCGAGCTCGCAAGGGGTGAAGCTCTCGGCGGGCTGGCTCATTGAGGCCGCAGGCCTCAAGGGCCATCGGCATGGCGCGGCAGGCGTCTACGACCATCACGCCCTGGTGCTGGTGAATCACGGGAAGGCCACCGCAGAGGACATCATGGGCCTGGCCCACGAGGTTCAGCAGCGGGTGATGGAACGCTTTGGCATTTGGCTCGAGCCCGAGCCTACGATTGTTCCGCCCGTCGAAAGACGGGCTTGAGTGGTGCCGAGGCCTCGGCATCGAAGGCATAGCCCTCGGCTGCAAAGCCCAGGAGATCATCGGGGTGTGAGACCCGCTGCTCGATGGCATAACGGGCCATGAGGCCACGGGCGCGCTTGGCATAAAAACTGATGACCTTGTAGCGGCCGGCCTTCTCATCTTGAAAGACAGGGCTGATGATGGGTGCCGCAACCCGCTTGGCATCCACCACCTTGAAGTATTCATCGGAGGCAAGGTTCAAGAGCCATGGGCTCTCCGACTGCATGGCCTCACTCTGTGTGATGGCCGTCGTGACCTGATCGGACCAGTACCGATACAGGTTTGCACCCCGTGGGTTGGTCAAGGACGTGCCCATTTCCAGGCGATACGGCTGCAGGGCATCAAGCGGACGCAGCAGGCCGTAGAGGCCCGAGAGAATGATGAGGTGCGACTGCGCCCAGGCGAGCGAGGCTGCATCCAGGCTGCGGGCATCCAGGCCCTCGTAGACATCGCCATTGAAGGCAAGCACCGCAGCCCGGGTGGCCTCTTTGGGCGGCTTGATGGACCAGGCCTGGTAGCGGGCCTGGTTGAGATCGGCCAGCTTGGGGCTGATGTCCATGAGCGAGGAGATCTCCGCGGAGGACTTCTGTCGCAGGGTCTCGATGAGCACGGCCGCCTCGGACATGAGCGGCGGCATGGAGGCCGGCGCAACCGTCACAGGCGACTCATAGTCGAGTGTCTTGGCAGGTGAGAGCAGCATCAGCATGGGAAAAGATCATGCCATACTGCGCGCATGAAGAACTGGCGTCTCACATGGCTTCTGGCCCCATTCCTGCTCATCGTTGGCTGCGCGGGCCCGGCCGGCGTGAGCATCAAGCCCACCATCGAGGCGGTGGACATGCGGGTGGGTCAGTTCGACCGCGACGGCGCACAGGTCACCGTCACCCTTCGTGTCTACAACCCCAACAAGGTGAGCATTCCGCTCGAAAACCTGGCGGCCGACCTTCAAATTCAAGGAGAGACCGTGCTGAACCTCAAGGCCATGCAGCAGGTGCACCAACTGGCTGCCCAGTCGTCGGTGAGCATTCCGCTGAGTGGCCGTGTGGAATTCAAAAGCCTGCCGAGCAGCCTGTCTCGGGTGGCGCTCTCGCTGGTGAGCGGACTGCTCGAGGTGCGCGTGGTGGGCACCGGCACCACCGGCAACGGGCTCATTCCGCTGCGCTACGAGAAATCAGGCCGCCTCGAAGCACCGCGGCGCTAAACACGCACTCTCCAAACCCTCGCGCCGTCTCCCAACTTTCGCTGGCGCCCCTCTGAATGGGGGCATGGCCCAGACTACTGATCGACCGTGCGAATCATCCGCTCGAACACGGGCCTTGAATCCTCCATGCCCATGGCATCCCAGTTCGGCGGTGGCAGGTCCGCAAAGGCCTCCCGAATGAGCCGGCCCCAGGCCTGGTGGATGAGGTCGAAGTACGGGTTCTTCTCGGTGATGGACACGAACCGGTTCACCTTGAGTTCGTCGGCCCGATAGACGAGCAGGTCCAGGGGCAGCCCCACCGAGATGTTGGACTTCAGCGTCGAGTCCATGGAGATCAGCACACACTTCATGGCGTCGTCGAGATCGGTCTCGGGCGTGATCACCCGATCCAGAATGGGCTTGCCATACTTGGATTCGCCGATCTGAAGGTAAGGCGACTCGGCCTGGGCCTCGATGTAATTGCCCGCCGCATAGACCTGAAAGAGCCGGCAGGCCTCGCCACGAATCTGGCCGCCCAGAATGAAGCTGCAGTTGAACTCAATGCCGAACTCGGTGAGTGCGGCATGGTCGCGCGCATGGACCTTCCGCACAGCCGCACCCACGCGGGCGGCCGCCTCCGCCATGGTGTTGGCAGACCAGAGCGATTCCGACTCGGGCGCGCTCTGCAGGATGTCTCGCACACTCTGCGTGATGGCCAGGTTGCCCGCGCTCATGAGCACCAAGACCCGGTCACCCGGTCGCTCATAGACGGTCATCTTGCGAAAGGTGGAGACCTGGTCCATGCCCGCATTGGTGCGGGAGTCGGAGAGAAACACCAGGCCCTGATGAAGGTTGGTCGCAACGCAGTAGGTCATGTTCGAGAGTCTAAATGAGCCATGGGCATCAGGCCTGATGGACGGACACGGCCACCCGCATCGACTCCACGCCCCCGCCGCGGCGCACGCCCCGCACTGGCGATACGGCCTCGTAATCTGCCCCCACCGCCAGGCGCAGCCAGCGGTCTCCCACGCCACAGCGATGGGTGGCATCGATGCCGTGCCACTGGCCCTCCAGCCAGCATTCCATCCAGGCATGGGTGGCCTCGCTGGCACGGGCCTCTCCGGCCAGATAGCCGCTCACATAACGGGCGGGCAGGCCCATGCTTCGGCAGATGGCGATCATCACATGGGCATGGTCCTGACAGACACCCGCGCCGCGGGCCCAGGCCTCCAGGGCGGTGCTGCCCACATCGGTGGCCCCGGGCGTGTAGGTGAGCTTGTCCTCGATGGCGCTGGCCAGTGCAATCAGGCCCTCCCGCGTCTGGGCCGGCAGGTGTGTGCGGCCAAATTCCAACAGGTCGTCTGATGCCTCGGTGAGCGGTGTTGAGCGCAGAAAATACGCCACTGGCACCACGCTCGGATCCTCCGGCACGGCCCTTACGAGCCGGGCATCCGGCCGCGTGACCTCCACCTCACCACTCACCCGAATGCTGATGACCTGGGTGGGCTTGTCCACGACCATGAGGGACATGGTGTTGCCATGGGCGTCAGGCTGAGACCAGACCTCGCCGGTGCCCGTCAGCGACCAGCGCACCACCCGCTGGGTGGCACTCTCGATGGGCTGCAGGTAGATGCGCTGAATGGCGTGGCCCACCATCTCGGCATACTCGTACTGGGTTTGGTGCTCGACGATGAGTCGCATCAGGCCGTGGCCGCGATGGGCACCAGGAACTCCTCGCTGATCTGAAGACCCAGTCGGTGCGTCTCCGCAAGAAACTTGGTGAGAAACAGGTGAATGGTGGGGGCGAACTCGGCATCAATGGAGAGGTACTGCAGCTCGGCCTGCATGCGGCCCGCGATGCGAAGCGACTGGCCACGCTGGCCCGCAGACACGGCCTCCAGGTTGAGCATGAGCTCATTAAGACAGGCCAGCAAGGAGCGTGGCATGTCGGCACGCTGGATGAGAAGCTCCGCAATGCGCAGCGGCGTGACCACATCTCGATAGACCTTGCGGTAGATCTCAAAGGCCGAGACCGACCGCAGGACCGAGGCCCAGAAATAGAATTCGGTTCGGCCCACGGTCAGGGAGCTCGAGGCGCCTCCCGAGGCATGCGACACATACTTGATGTCCAAAATTCTGGCGGTGTTGTCGGCCCGCTCGAGGAAGGTGCCAATGCGCGAGAAGAAGAAGGCCTCGTCCTTGAGCATGGTGCCAATCATCACGCCTCGGCAGAGGTGAGACCGCAGCTTCACCCACTCAAAGAACCGGCTCGGGTCGCGGATCCAGCCCGGGGTTCGCAGCAGGGACTGTGACTCCAGCCAGCTGCTGTTGACCGCCTCCCAGAGGTCGGGGGCGAGCACCACCCGCACTGCACGCGCATTCTCGCGCGCGGCCCGCAGGCAGCTGGCAATGCTCGATGGATTGGTGGTGTCGGCCACCATGAAGTTGAGCACCCGCTCAGGCGTGACCCGGTCGTGACTGGCCCAGTACTGGGCATCGAGCTCTGAGAGCGTGAGCACGGCCCGCCATCCCTCATGGGCGAGGTCTTGGCCACCGGGCAGCATGGACGACTGGTGCTGGACATCGAGCAGGCGCGCCGTGTTCTCAGCCCGCTCGATGTAGCGCGACATCCAGAAGAGGTGATCGGCCAGCCTACTGAGCATCGTCGAGCACCCAGGTGTCTTTGGTGCCGCCACCCTGCGAGGAGTTCACCACCAGCGAACCCTTCTTCAAGGCCACGCGGGTGAGGCCGCCGGGCACCATGGAGGTCTTGCGGCCACTGAGCACAAACGGGCGAAGGTCCACATGCCTCGGGGCGATGCCCTCAGAGACCATGGTCGGGCAGGTGGACAAGGCCAGTGTGGGCTGGGCGATGTAGGTCTGCGGCGAGGCGATGATGCGCTGGCGGAAGGCCTCGATCTCGGCCTGGCTTGCGGCCGGGCCTATGAGCATGCCGTAGCCACCGGCGCCGTGCGTCTCCTTGACCACGAGGTCTCTGAGGTTGGCCAAGACATGCTCGCACTCATCGGGCCGCCTGCAGAGAAACGTGGGCACGTTCGAGAGCACTGGGTCTTCATCCAGATAGAAACGAATCATGTCGGGCACGAAGGGGTAGACCGCCTTGTCATCGGCAATCCCGGTGCCGATGGCATTGCAGATCGAGACCCGGCCCGCCCGAAAGACCGAGACCAGGCCCGGCACTCCCAGCACCGAGTCGGCGCGAAAGACGAGCGGGTCGAGGAAGTCATCATCGATGCGCCGGTAAATCACATCGATGCGTTGTGGCCCTCGCGTGGTCTTTGCAAAGACACGCCCCTCCGACACGAAGAGGTCCGAGCCCTCGACGAGCTCCACGCCCATCTGCTGGGCCAGGTAGGCATGCTCGAAGTAGGCGCTGTTGAAGACCCCAGGCGTGAGGATGACCACGGTGGGGTCATCCACCCCGGGAGGCGCCACCGAGCGCAGGTGCTCGAGCAGCAGGTCTGGGTAATGCTCCACGGGTGCAACCGCGTGCTGGGCAAAGAGCTCGGGGAAGAGCCGCATCATGACCCGCCGGTCTTCGATCATGTAGGACACCCCCGAGGGCACCCGAAGGTTGTCCTCGAGCACGAAGAACTCGCCCTGCCCCGCCCGCACGATGTCTACTCCACTGATGTGGGCCCAGACCTTGTGCGGCAGCTGAATGCCTGCAATCTCGGGTCGATACTGGGGGTTCTGATAGATGAGTTCGGCGGGCACGATGCCCTCTTGAATGATGCGGCCGCCCTCGCAGTAGACATCTTCCAGAAACATGTTGAGGGCCTGCACCCGCTGCTGCAGGCCACGCTCCAGCGTGGCCCACTCCGAGGCCGAGAGCACCCGTGGAATGAGGTCGAAGGGAATGAGCCGCTCGGCCCCGGCCTCATCCCCATAGACATTGAAGGTGATGCCCACGCGACGAAAAAGGAGGTCTGCGTCTTGTCGGGCCCGCTCCAAGGACTCGGTGGGCTGGCTGGCCAGCCATCTCCAGAAGCCCTCAAGGTGCGTGCGCGGGCTTGCGCCGGTCGCATCCGCACCGTAGGCAAGCAGAAGTTCATCAAAGGGCGTGGCGGAGGTCACGGCCATGTCAGCGCCTCAGAATGCCGCAACGGCACCATTGGAGCGCGGGTCGAAGCCACCCGACAGCAGGCCATTGGGCTGGCGAATGATGGCGCCCGCATGGCCCACGGATTCATCCCAGGCGCCAAGGCGCTCCACCCAGTGGCCCTTGGCCCGAAGCGCCTCCACCACATCCGCGCCAAAGCGAGACTCGAGCTTGAGGCTGTCGCTCGCCTGCCCCCAGGTGCGGCCGAGCAGCCAGCGCGGCGCCTCAATGGCGGCCTGTGGATCCATGCCGAAGTGATGAATCCGTGTGAAGACGGTGGCCTGGGTCTGCGGCTGGCCATCGCCGCCCATGGTGCCGTAGACCATGGTGCCGCCGCCCTCGAGCTCGGCCAGGCCGGCATTCAGGGTGTGGAACGGGCGTTTGCGCGGGGCCAAGACATTGATGTGGGATGGGTCGAGGCTGAAGCCACAGCCTCGGTTCTGCCAATTCACACCGCTCTCGGGCAGCACCAGGCCCGAGCCGAACTCGTGATAGATGCTCTGAATGAAGGACACGGCCACGCCCTGCTGGTCGATCACACCCATCCATACGGTGTCGCCCGGTTCGGTGGGCATGCCCCAGGGCGCGGCACGATCGAGCTGAAGTTGTGAGGCCAGTGCATCCAGGTGGTCGTCCGACAACAGTGACTGGGCCGACACCTTCATGAAGGCGGGGTCGGTGAGCTGCTGGTCGCGAACCTTGAAGGCCAGCTTGGTGGCCTCGACCTGCACATGCACGAAGTTGGCCGAGGTGGGGCCACCCAAGCACTTGGGATGCTTGCGCATCACGCGATCCATGATGCCGAGGATCATCATCGAGACCACACCCTGCGAGGGCGGCTGCATGTTGCGAAGGTTCGCGCCATGCACCTTGCATGTGAGCGGGTTCACCAGACGGGGCTCATAGGCTGCGAGGTCGTTGGCCCGAATGGGGCTGCCCAGCTGCTCCAGCTCGGCGGCCATTTGCCTGGCGAGCCCGCCGCGATAGAAGTCGTTGGCACCCCGCTGGGCCAGCCTGCGCAGCGTGGCCGCCATGCGCGGCTGTTTGAAGAGGCTGCCCGGCACGGGGGGAGCGCCTTTCACCAGGAAGGTGTCAGCAAAGCCAGCCACCGGTGCGAGCTCCGAGAGCTTGGCCTGGGTGCTCATGGCCTGGCTGGTCGTCACGGGAACACCCTGCTCCGCATACCAAATGGCATCGGCCAGCAGGCGAGAGAGCGGCAGCCGACCTCCAATGCTGCGCGAGACCTGATGGGCCAGGCCCCATCCCCCCACGGTGCCGGCCACCGTGAGCGCAGCCGAGCCACCCCGGAATGGAATGCGGTCGCGCATGCCCTTTTCCTGATAGGCCTGCAGGCTCGCCGTTGCGGCACTGTGGCCGCTGGCATCGATGCCGCCGGGCACGCCATTGGGCCCTCGCATCACCCAGAAGGAATCGCCACCAATGCCATTCATGTGCGGATAGACCACCGCGATGGTGGCTGCTGCGGAGACCATCGCCTCGACGGCGTTGCCCCCTTCACGCAGCACCCCCACCGCCGACTCGGCCGCCAGGCTGTGCGGGGCCACGGCCATGCCCCTGCGTCCCCAGAAAGACTGTGTCATGACATCACCACCCGATGTATTCCGGCAGCCACAAGGCAATGCTCGGGATCGAAAACACGATGGCAATGGCCACCGCCTGCAGGACGATGAACGGAATCACGCCTTTGTAGATGTCGATGGTGCGTACCTGCGGTGGGGCCACACCCTTCAGGAAGAAGAGTGCCCATCCAAAGGGTGGTGTGAGGAAAGAGGACTGAAGGTTCAAGCAAATGAGCATGGCCAGCCATACGAGATTGACATCCTGGGCCACAAAGACAGGAAGGAACAACGGCACTGCAATGTAGCTGATCTCGATCCACTCCAGAAAGAAGCCCAGCACGAAGATCAGAAGCATCAAGAAGATGATGTCGGCCGTGACGCCTCCGGGGATGAACTCAAAGAGGTCGTGGATCAGGTCTTCGCCATTGAGGCCTCGGAAGGCGAGGGCAAAGATCTGGGCACAGACCAAAATAAAGAGCATGACCGCCGTGATCTTGGCGGTGCCCTCGGTGGTCTCACGCAGGGCCTTGAAGGAGAAACGCCCAGCACCGATGGTGACGAGGATGGCGCCAATCGCCCCCATGGCTGCCGCCTCCGTGGGCGCAGCCACACCCCCGATGATCGAGCCCAGCACCGCCACCACCAGCAGCAGTGGTGGCACCACCACCTTGAAGAAGCGTGTCCAAAGCTCGCGCGCCGAGACGGCGTCGCGCTCGTCCTTGGGCAGCGGTGGCACCTTGTCCGGATAGATCATGCCAAAGACAATGATGTAGATGCAGTAGACCGCAGCCAGCAGCATGCCCGGCCCCACAGCCGCCGCGAAGAGCGTGCCCACCGAGAGTTGCATGATGTCCGAGAGCACGATGAGAATGAGGCTGGGTGGAATGATCTGGCCCAGGGTGCCCGAGGCGCAGATGGTGCCGCAGGCAATGGCGGGGTCGTAGCCCCGCCGCAGCAGCGTGGGCAGCGTGAGCATGCCCAGCGTGATGATGGTGGCACCCACAATGCCCGTGGTGGCACCCAACAGCACGCCCACCAGCACAATGCCAATGGCCATGCCACCCCGGATGCCGCCGGCGAGATGGCCCACCACGTCCAACAGGTCGTCGGCGAGCCGAGACTTCTCGAGCATCACCCCCATGAAGACGAAGAGCGGGATGGCCAGCCACTGGTAGTTCGCCACCACACCGAAGATTCGGGCGGGCACCAGATTGAAAAGCATGGGACCAAAGCCCACCAGGCCAAAGACAAAGCCAGAGACCGCCAGGCTGATGGCGATCGGAACACCCAGCATGAGCAGGCTAAAGAAGCCGGCCAGCATGGCCAGCGCCATCCATTCATTGAAACTCATTGTGTTTTGTCCAGTGCCTGATAGCGGTGCAGGGTTCTGAAGAAGGCGGCAAAGGCCTGTAAGAAGAGCATGGCAAAGCCGATGGGGATGAGTGCCTTGATGACCCACCGATACGGGATGCCACCTGGGTCTGGTGAGCCCTCCATGATGGAGAACGACTGCACGACGTAGCCAATCGAGAGCCAGGCCACCGTGAGGGCGACCGCCATGGTCAGCAGCTCAGCGAAGAGGTCTACCTGGAGCTTCTTGCGGGGTGCATAGCCGGCGTAGAGCACATCGATGCGTGGGCTCTCGCCCGACTGAATCCCCCAGCTCATCACCAGAAGAATGAGTGGCACCAACAGGTGCCACTCCAACTCCTGCGCCCAAACACTTCCCACACTCATCGTGTAACGTAGCAATACATTGGTGGCCATGAGCACCACGATCACCAGCACCAGCCAGGAGCAGATGCGGCCGGTTCTGGCAATCCACGATTCAATGCGCTGCAGGACGTGTTCGGACATAAAACGGCTTAGCCTTTGACCTTGTTGTGGTAGTGCGCCTCGCTGACCTTGGTCCAGGAGTCGTACTTTGCCTTGAAGGCGAAGTAGGAATCATGCACCTTCTTCGTGAGGGGGTCCTTGGCGATGGCCTCTTTGAGCACCTTGTCGGTCTCTTTGCGAAGGGCGGCAATCACGCTGTCGGGCAGCGGGCGTGCAACGACCTTGTCCTTCTTGATGAGATCGTCCATGGCCTCGGCATTGTTCTTCTGGCACCAGCCTTCGCTGATGACATTGCAGGCCGCAGACGCGCTGCGAACAATGGCCTGCAGGTCTTTGGGAAGCTTGTCCCAGGCGGCCTTGTTGATGAGCAGCTCAGACACCGTGGCGGGCTCATGCCAGCCGGTGGTGTAGTAGAACTTGGCAGCCTTCTGCAGGCCGAGACGGCGGTCTTGGAAGGGGCCCACGAACTCGGCCGCGTCGATCACGCCGCGCTCCAATGCGGGGAAGATTTCACCGCCTGGCAGGACCTTCACATCCACGCCAAGGCTTGCATAGACCTTGCCGGCCAGGCCCGGGATGCGCATCTTCAGGCCCTTCAAGTCAGCCACGGTTTTGATCTCTTTCTTGAACCAGCCCGTCATCTGCACGCCGGTGTTGCCACAGGGCATGGCAATCATGCCGAAGGGCGCGTAGACCTCGTTCCAGAGGTCGATGCCGCCGCCGTCATAGAACCAGCCGTTCATGCCCTGGAAGTTCATGCCGAAGGGCACGGCCGTGAAGTACTGGGCCGCAAAGGTCTTGCCCGTCCAGAAGTAGCTGTTGGCGTGGTTCATCTCCACGGTGCCCGCGCGCACGGCATCGAAGCCTTCGAATGCAGGGATGAGCTCACCCGCACCATAGACCTGAATGTTCAGGCGGCCATCGGACATGTCCGAGATCATCTTGGCGAGGTCGGTGGCGCTGCCCGGGCCAGCCATGTAGAAGGGTGAGCCCTTCGGGTAGGCACTGGTCATCTTCCAGTTGAACTTCTGCTGGGCCTTGGCAATCATGGGGAAGGCCAATGCACTGGCTGCCACGCCCGTGGTGGCGCCGGCGCGGAGGAAATGTCTTCTTTGAGTGGTCATGGGG
>CAZPRT010000021.1:14222-17105 GCA_964589205.1 uncultured Bordetella sp.
CACGCCCGTGGTGGCGCCGGCGCGGAGGAAATGTCTTCTTTGAGTGGTCATGGGGGAAGGCTCCTGAATCAAGTTTTGTTGGTGGAAAACCTTGCGAGCGCCGAAGCGATGAGGGCTGCAAGGCCTGATGCAGCCTGTCCCTCAGCAACACATGTGCCAGCCTGCGCAGGCCACGTGTTCCATTGCAAATGCTGCCCAGCGCCGCTTGAGCGCGCCTTGATGGTGCAGACCGCTGCACACGAAACGGGCCTCGCTCACCAGCTTGGTGCGAGCGGGAGTCCTGTAGAGTGCGTCCATGCTTGCCTACCGCCATGCCTTTCACGCCGGGAACCATGCCGACGTGCTCAAGCACGCGGTCTTGCTGGCCTGCTTGTCTCACCTGCAGCAAAAGCCCGGCCCCGTGCTGGTGGTGGACACCCATGCGGGCGCGGGCGCCTACACGCCCGACGGCCCATTGACCCGGCAGAAATCGGAATGGCACACGGGGCTTGGCCGGCTCTGGCCGATGCGCGAAGACAACATGCCCAGCCTGGTGCGCCATTACGTGCAGGCGGTTCGCGCGGCCCAGCCCGGTCCCGCGCCGGATCAGCCCCTGGTCTTGCCAGGCTCACCCTGGCTGATCGCGCACGCACTGCGCAGCCAAGACGCCATTCGCTGCTGCGAGGCCCACCCCACCGACTTCCCATTGCTCAAGGACATGCTGGCTCCCCTGGGCCGCCGTGCGCAGGCGCTTCAGAAGGATGGCTTTGAGTCGCTCAAGGCCTGGCTGCCGCCCGCGAGCCGCCGGGGCCTGGTGCTCATGGACCCATCCTATGAACTGAAGTCGGACTACCCGCAGGCCTTGAAGTCGCTGCGCGATGCCATGACCCGTTTCGCCACGGGCTGCTATGTCATTTGGGTGCCCATGGTGGCGCGGCTCGAGGTCGACCGCTTTGTGCGCCAGGCCATGGCCCTGCCCGCGAGCAGCCGCCTGTTGGTGAGCCTGAAGGTGCGCAGCCCCGTGAAGGATGGCCTTGGGCTGATGGGCAGCCACTTGATTGTTCTGAACCCGCCGTTTGGCCTGCAGGCGAGCCTCGAAGAGGCCCTGCCCTGGCTCGTGAAGCAGCTCGGCCAGGATGGCTCGGCGCGGTTCGAACTCTCCCAGCAAGAAACAGGGGGGCCGAAGCCCCCCCGTCCGACAACACCGCGCAGCCCAGGCCGCGCGGCTCCCTCCCGCCCTGGCTCGCTTAAGCGACTCTCTTGATGGCTGGCTTTGGATCTTCGAAAAACTGCTCGTCCTCGGTGGACCCACGCAGTGCTGCCGTGGAGGAGTCCGCCTCGATGGTGGTGGTGACCGCGTCGAAGTAGCCGGTGCCCACCTCGCGCTGGTGCTTGACCGCCGTGAAGCCGCGCTCGGCCGCTGCGAACTCGGCCTCTTGAAGCTCCACGAAGGCCGACATGTTGTTCTGGGCATAGCCATGCGCCAGGTTGAACATGGAGTAGTTCAGGCTGTGGAAGCCCGCCAGCGTGATGAACTGGAACTTGTAGCCCATGGCGCCGAGTTCACGCTGGAACTTGGCAATCGTGGCGTCGTCGAGGTTCTTCTTCCAATTGAACGATGGTGAGCAGTTGTAGGCGAGCATCTTGCCGGGGAACTGCTTCTGAATGGCCTCGGCATACTTCTTCGCGAACTCGAGGTCGGGCGTGCCGGTCTCGCACCAGAGCATGTCGACATACGGTGCATAGGCCAGGCCACGGGCCACGGCCTGGTCGAAGCCGTTGCGACAACGGTAGAAGCCTTCGACCGTGCGCTCACCCGTGAGGAAGGGCTTGTCGGTCTCATCGACATCGGACGTGACCAGGTCGGCCGCCTCGGCATCCGTGCGGGCCAGCAGCACGGTGGGCACACCCATGACATCGGCCGCAAGACGGGCAGCCACCAGCTTGGAGACCGCATCGCGGGTCGGCACCAGCACCTTGCCACCCATGTGGCCGCACTTCTTGACGGAGGCGAGCTGGTCTTCAAAGTGCACGCCCGCGGCGCCGGCCTCGATCATGGCCTTCATGAGCTCGAAGGCATTGAGCACGCCACCAAAGCCTGCCTCGGCGTCGGCCACGATGGGCACGAAGTAGTCGATGTAATCGGGGTCGGTCGGCTCCTTGCCTTCCATCCACTGAATTTGATCGCAACGGGTGAAGGTGTTGTTGATGCCCTTGACCACGCGCGGCACCGAATTGACGGGATAGAGCGACTGGTCGGGGTACATCTCACCGGCCAGGTTGGCATCGCCCGCCACCTGCCAGCCCGAGAGGTAGATGGCTTTCAAGCCAGCCTTGGCCTGCTGCATGGCCTGGTTGCCCGTGAGTGCGCCCAAGCTGTTGACGAAGGGCTCAGTGTTCACATCCTTCCAGAGGCGGTCTGCACCGCGCTTGGCCAGGGTGTACTCCGGCTGCACCGAGCCCCGAAGGCGAACCACATCGTCTGCGGTGTAGCCCCGCTTGATGCCCCTCCAACGGGGGTTCTCTGCCCAATCTTTCTGAAGTTGCTGCGCCTGCGCTTGCCGTGTTGCCATGGTGAATCTCCTTGAGATGAAAAATTTGGTGGGTTCATCCTGGGGGTGAAGACGGCGAATTGGCGGCACTGCAAACAGAAACTTTTAAAAAAGTTAAACCATATAAATCAATTATTTAATTGTTAAATTTTGTATGAAGAAACGCTAAATCAGGCCTTGAAAAGGGGTTCTGATGCTCCGCAACAGGGTTGTTTTGTATCGTGAAATGTCAATTTCACATGACAAAAACAATCGTGCTGTCGAAAACTAACCATGCTGTCGGAGCGCTGCAATGGCCGGCTGGGTCAGCACCGCCCGGAGCGCCAGTCGACCCGCCAGCAGCGCAATGCCA
>CAZPRT010000022.1:0-16976 GCA_964589205.1 uncultured Bordetella sp.
CCTCGCGATGAGTGGGGAGATCGTGTTCGGCAATGGTGTCAGGCGCGGCCTGTCGGGCAGAAGTGTGCGTGGCGCCGCGTCGACCGGCTCGCCGGCTCGAGCCCGGCCATGCGTTGGACCAATCCGCCAGTGGCCTGGATGATGCAAGCGGGCGTCCCCCTTCTGTTGGCCGCGGGCCTGTGGTGCCCTGCCCACCAATGGCCCAGGGCGTGTGCCATGGAGGACCTTCCCTCCGATGCACGCATTGCCCTGGAGGCCTACCCGGGTCATTTGGCGCGGCAGATCACCAAGGCCTCTTACAAGAGCGACAGCCCGGCCAAACAAACAGCCGAGCGCCGCCTGCAGCGTGCGGCGATTGTGTCGGCCTTGGCGGAGGATCAGCTTGGCCTGGGCCTGCAGGTGAGGGCTGATGCGGCCTGGTGGTCTGTGCTGGTGGAGGAGGGCAGTGCAGACCTGCTCGATGCTCTGCTCTGTGCCGTGCAGGCCGTGTTGGCTGCGCGCACGCCGGGATTTGGCCTTCCCGACAACCTGGACCCACTGGAGGGCTGGATTGCATCTGTGCCCCCGCCGCCTCACTAGAATGAGAGCCCCATGAGACACCACGCCAACAGCGCCCCGCCGTTCGATCCCGCCCTGGCGGCCCGTTTCCCGCCCCCGCCCACCGCGCCGCAGGGCACCTGGCCGGTGATTCGAACCCTGCTGCCGTATCTGCTGGCCTACCGGATTCGAATCGTGGTGGCCTTGTGCGCCATGCTGCTGGCCAAGGTGGCCAATGTGGGCGTTCCGGTGGTGCTCAAAGAGATTGTCGATGGCCTGGCCAATCCCAGCACGGCCATGCTCGCCCTGCCCGTGGGCCTCATCGTGGGTTACGGCCTCATGCGGCTTGCGGCCACCTTCTTCAATGAACTGCGAGAGGTTGTGTTTGCTCGCGTGACGCAGGGTGCTGTGCGAGACATCTCATTGCGCGTGTTTCGGCACCTGCACAGCCTCTCGATGCGGTTTCATCTCGAGCGGCAGACCGGCGGGCTGACCCGCGACATTGAACGGGGCTCTCGCGGTGTGGGCACCCTGGTGAACTTCACCCTCTACAGTGTGGTGCCCACGCTGGTGGAGGTCTTGCTGGTCACGGGCTGGCTCGCTTACCACTACGAGCCCGTCTTTGCCCTCATCACCCTGACCGCACTGGTGGCCTATGTGGCCTTCACCATTCTCGTGACCGAGTGGCGTACCCATTTCCGCCGTGAGATGAACGAACTCGATTCTCGGGCCAACGCGCGGGCCATCGATTCCTTGATCAATTACGAGACGGTCAAGTACTTCAACAACGAAGCCTTTGAGGCCGCCCGCTACGACAAGAGCCTTTTAAATTGGCAGGAGGCAGCCATTCGAAGCCAGACCTCCTTGTCGGTCCTCAATGTGGGTCAGAGCCTGATCATTGCCGTGGCCGTGACCCTGATGGTCTGGCAGGCGGTGGCGGGTGTCCAGGCGGGCACGATGACGCTGGGCGACCTTGTGCTGGTCAATGCATTCCTCATTCAGCTCTACATCCCGCTGAACTTTCTGGGCGTGCTCTATCGGGAGATCAAGCAGAGCGTGGTGGACATGGAGCGCTTGTTTGCCCTGCTGGCTCAGAACCGTGAGGTGGCCGATCGGCCAGAGGCTCAGGCCTTGGTGGTGGCCCAGGGCGAGGTTGCCTTTGAATCCGTTCGTTTCGCCTACGATGCGCGCCGCCCCATTTTTGATGGCCTCTCGATTCGCCTGCCGGCCGGACGCACCACCGCTGTGGTGGGCTCTTCCGGCGCTGGAAAGTCCACGCTCTCGCGGCTGCTTTACCGTTTCTATGATCCGGATGCAGGCCGAATCCTGATTGATGGGCAGCCCATCGACGCGGTCACCCAGGCCTCCCTTCGCAAGGCGATTGGCATCGTCCCGCAGGACACGGTGCTCTTCAATGACACGCTGGCCTACAACATTCGCTATGGCCGGCCGGATGCAGCGCCGGAGGAGGTCCTGGAGGCGGCTCGGGCGGCCCACCTGGGGTCGCTGATCGACAAGCTGCCTGATGGCCTGGAGACGATGGTTGGGGAGCGGGGCCTGAAACTCTCGGGCGGGGAAAAGCAGCGCGTGGCCATCGCCAGGGCCCTGCTCAAGCGGCCAAGCATCATGGTGTTCGATGAGGCCACCTCATCCCTGGATTCCGAGTCAGAGCGGGTCATCCAGCAAGAGATTCGAGAAGTCTCTCAGGGTCGCACCACACTGGTGATTGCCCATCGGCTCTCCACCATTGTGGATGCCGATCAGATCCTGGTGCTGGAGCGGGGCCGACTGGTGGAGCAGGGCCGACATGGCGAGCTGATTGCTCGGGGTGGGCGCTATGCCGAACTCTGGGAGTTGCAGGCCCGTCAGGCCCAGCAAACGGATGCCTAAACGCTTCTGCGGACGTTCCCGGAATGCTGGCTTTGGCCTGCACCATGGTTGGGCTCAGTGTTTTCCCGGGGCTGCGCAATTTGACCTGGCCGCTGGGGCACACTGTGGGGCCAAACGCTTTTCGTAACCGCTGTTGTCGCAATTGCTGTGACGTCTGAATACTCTAGAGGAGATTGACGAATGCTGAGCAAGAAACTGTTGACTGTGGCCCTGGCCGCTGGACTGGTTGCCGCCGCCCCTGCGATGGCCAGTAAAACCATGGAGTCGATCAAGAAAAAAGGAGAGGTCTCCTGTGGTGTCAACACCGCATTGGGTGGCTTTGGCATTGCGGGCAGTGATGGCAAGTGGACTGGCTTTGATGTGGACTACTGCCGGGCCATTGCTGCGGCGGCCCTCGGAGATGCCAACAAGGTTCGGTATGTGCCTCTGAGCGCCGCGCAGCGTTTCACGGCCCTGCAGTCCGGCGAGATCGATGTGCTGGCCCGCAACACGACCTGGACGATGAGCCGCGACACCCAATTGGGCACCACCTTCGGCGCGGTGAATTTCTTCGATGGCCAAGGTTTTCTAGTTCCCAAGAGTCTGAAGGTGAAGTCTGCCAAGCAACTCAAGGGCGCGACCATCTGCGTTCAGAGCGGCACCACCACCGAAAAGAACCTGGCTGACTACTTCCGCATGAACAAAATGACTTACAAGCCTGTGGTGGCGGAGGACTTGAAGGTTGTCATCGCGAACTACAACGAGGGCCGCTGCAAGGTGTTCACCTCAGATGCGTCCCAGCTCGCCGCGATTCGCGCCAACGACACCAAGACCCCCGATGACCACATCATCCTTCCCGAGATCATCAGCAAGGAACCCCTGGGCCCCGTGACCCGCCAGGGTGATGAGGCCTGGTCCAAGCTCGTGACCTGGGTTCACTTCGCCATGATCACCGCCGAAGAACTCGGCGTGACGTCTGCCAATGTAGATTCGATGCGCTCGGACACAAGGCCTGAGATTCAGCGCCTGCTGGGTCAGGGCAACAACGACTTTGGAAAGTCGATTGGCACCGATGCCCAGTGGGCCTACCGAGTGATCAAGCAGGTTGGCAACTACGGCGAGGTCTTCGAGCGCCACGTGGGCAAGAAGACGCCCCTGAAGCTTGACCGCGGCCAGAACGCACTCTGGAACAATGGTGGCCTGCAGTACGCACCGCCCATTCGCTAGTTGATGTGCGGGCCAAGCCCCTTGAGCGTCTGATGTAAGGCCTTGAGGGGTGGCCCGGCTTCTGTCGGGAGGGGGCTGTAGCGCCCCTCCCACTTTCCCTTAAACACCCGAGAAGACGGCCTCTGATGCCCCGTCCTGCCCCGCGGAGTTGCTTGTGTTGAACCAGCCCGGCCTTCGAGCCATGGTCTGGCAGGCCCTGCTGTTTGCCCTGCTCGCCGTTGGTCTGTGGATTTTAGTGGGCAACCTCAATGCCAACCTCGCCCAACGGGGCATCGATTTTGGCTACGACTTTTTGCTCGGCCCGGCGGGCTTTGACATTGCCGAGCGGGCCATTGCATACGATGCCGACAGCAGTTATGTGCGAGCCTTTATGGTGGGACTCATCAACACGCTTCGCGTGGCGGTGATTGGCATTGTGCTGGCGAGCCTCCTGGGCCTCCTGGTGGCCGTTGGCAGCCTCTCCCCGAACCCTTTGCTGGTCTGGCTCTGCCGACAGTTTGTTGAGTTCATTCGCAATGTACCCCTGCTGCTGCAACTGATCTTCTGGTATCTCACGCTGGCGGCGGTGCTCCCTGACACCGACACGCCCGCCCAGTTGCTGCCCCATGTGTTCCTGAGCAAGAACGGCCTGCAGTTTCCCTGGTTTTTGGCGGGGGCATTCCCAGCACTCGAATATCCCGAGATGGGCGCCTTTGGTCTGGTGGGGGGTGCGGCCCTTTCGCCGGAGTTCATGGCCCTGCTGCTGGGCCTGTCGATCTACACCAGCGCCTTCATTGCTGAGATCATCCGGGCCGGCGTGTTGGCCGTGCCCAAGGGGCAGACCGAGGCAGCCGCCGCCTTGGGCTTGACCCGGTGGCAGCAGTTGAGTCTGGTGGTGCTGCCGCAGGCGTTTCGGGTCATCATTCCGCCCACCACCAATCAGTACCTGAACCTCACCAAGAACAGCAGCCTGGCCATTGCCATCGGGTATCCAGACCTCGTGAGCATTGCCACCACCACGCTGAATCAGTCGGGCCGAGCGGTGGAGGCCATCTCCATCATCATGGCGGTCTACCTCAGCCTGTCTCTGCTGACATCGTTTCTCATGAATCGGTTTGAGCAGGCCACGCGGCTCAAGGAGCGTTGAGGTGTCCGAGACCGTCAAGGCACTCTTTAAAGGCCGGCTCAACACCGCCATCACCCTGAGCCTCTTGGTGCTGTTTGTCTGGATGGCCAGCGCGCTCCTGCCATGGGGGCTGTTCAACGCCGTCTTCACGGTGGACCTCAATGCCTGCCGGGAGGCCCGTGGCGAGGGTGCCTGCTGGGGCGTGGTGGGCGAGAAGTGGAAGCTCATTATTTTTGGACGCTACCCCTTTGAAGAGGCCTGGCGACCGGTGGTGGCCAGCCTGCTGATGGTGGGCGCCTGCATTGCCATCTGCCAGCGGCAGCTCTGGCGGCCTTCGACCTTTGTCGTGGCAGCCCTGGTGCTGGCGGGCTCGGTGGCCCTGATGGTGGGCGGCTTTGCCGGCCTGAGCCACGTGCCGACCGAGCGCCTGGGGGGACTGGCCCTCACCCTGTTGCTGGCCATTCTTGGCAACATTCTCTCGCTACCCTTGGCGGTGTTGCTGGCCTTGGGCCGAACCTCCGAGCTCCCATTCATTCGGGCGGTTTGCACGAGCTTCATCGAGATCATTCGTGGCGTGCCCCTGATCACCGTGCTCTTCATGGCGAGCTTCATGTTCCCCTTGTTCATGCCCAGTGGAACCAATCCCGACGTGCTCTTGCGGGTGGCCGCAGGCCTCATCATTTTTAGCGCCGCCTATCAGGCCGAGGTGATTCGTGGGGGCATCAACAGCGTGCCCAAGGGCCAGATTGAGGCAGCCCAGGCGCTGGGCATGGGCTATTGGCTGATTCAAACCCGCATTGTTCTGCCGCAGGCCTTCCGGGTGGTGGTGCCGCCCCTGGTCAACAGCTTCATTGCCATTTTCAAGGACACCTCGCTGGTCACCATTGTGAGCATGTACGAGCTCTTTGGAAGCCTGCGCCTGGCCCTTGGAGACCCCGAGTGGCGCGCCTTCTACATTGAGGGATTCATTTTTGTTGCCCTGATTTACTGGGTTTTCTGCAGTGCCATGAGCAGCTATGCCCGTGGGCTCGAACGCGACTTTGCTGCTGCCCGACGTTAAAGGAGTGAATGCACCATGGCCATGATCCAGTTCGAAAGCGTCTCCAAGTGGTACGGCAGCTTTCAGGTCTTAGACGATGTCAACCTCGAGGTTCAGAACGGCGAGAAGATCGTGGTCTGTGGGCCTTCCGGCAGCGGCAAGTCCACGCTCATTCGTTGCGTCAATGCGCTTGAGCCCTATCAGAAGGGCCGCATCACGGTGGCGGGAACCGAGCTGACCACCGACCTGAAGTCGATCAACCAGGTGCGGGCCCGTGTGGGCATGGTCTTTCAGAGCTTTAACCTATTTCCACACATTTCGGTGCTCGAGAACCTGACCCTTGCGCCCATCCGAGTGCGGGGCGTGGCAGAGGATGAGGCCAAGCGCGAGGCCATGCGTCAGTTGGAGCGGGTCAAGATCGCCGAGCAGGCCGAGAAGTATCCGGGCCAACTCTCGGGCGGGCAGCAGCAGCGTGTTGCGATCGCACGGGCACTCTGCATGAAGCCCGATGTGCTCCTGTTCGATGAGCCCACCAGTGCGCTCGACCCAGAGATGGTCAAGGAGGTGCTCGATGTCATGGTGGGCCTGGCCGAGCAGGGAACCACCATGATCTGTGTCACCCATGAGATGGGCTTTGCACGAGAGGTGGCCGACCGGGTCATCTTCATGGATGCAGGCAAGATCGTGGAACAGGCTCCGCCAGAGGTTTTCTTCAATTCACCGCAGCATCCGCGGGCCATCGACTTCCTCAGCAAGATACTCGCCCATTAAGGCAGGCGGTCTGGCCCAGCCTCACGCGGCCGCTCGGCCAAGGCTGTGCCGGCCTGCAGGCTACAATTTTGGTTTGATCCCAAGGACCACGACATGTCTCATCGAATCGCAGCCATCCCTGGTGATGGCATCGGCAAAGAGGTTGTGCCAGAGGGCCTGAGGGTCATTGAAGCGGCGGCGCGGCGCTTCAATATCTCGCTCAAGATCGACCACTTCGACTTTGCCTGCTGCGATTACTACCAGCAGCACGGCGAGATGATGCCGGCCGACTGGAAGGCGCGCATCGGCGGCCATGACGCCATCTTTTACGGCGCAGCGGGCTGGCCTGCGACGGTGCCCGATCACATCTCGCTCTGGGGGTCCCTGATCAAATTTCGTCGGGAGTTCGACCAGTATGTGAACCTACGGCCGGTCAGGCTCATGCCCGGTGTTCGTTGTCCGTTGGCGGGTCGCGAGCCTGGGGACATCGACTTCTATGTGGTGCGAGAGAACACCGAGGGCGAGTATTCGGCCGTGGGCGGCACCATGTTTGCTGGCACCGACCGCGAGGTGGTGGTCCAGGAGTCGGTCTTTAGCCGTTTCGGCACCGACCGTGTCTTGAAGTTCGCATTCGACCTGGCCCAGCGACGGCCCAAGAAGCATCTCACCGCCGCCACAAAATCCAATGGCATCGCCATCACCATGCCCTACTGGGACACCCGGGTGGAGGAGATGGCCAAGCATTACCCCGATGTGAAGCACGACAAGTACCACATCGACATTCTCTCGGCCCATTTTGTTCTTCACCCCGACTGGTTTGACGTGGTGGTGGCCAGCAACCTCTTTGGCGACATCCTGTCGGACCTCGGGCCGGCCTGCACCGGCACCATCGGCATTGCGCCCTCGGCCAACCTCAATCCGGAGCGCCGCTTCCCCTCGCTCTTTGAGCCTGTGCATGGGTCGGCACCGGACATCTATGGCAAGGGCATTGCAAACCCGATTGGTCAGATCTGGTCTGGCGCAATGATGCTGGAGTTCCTGGGCCATGCCGATGCGCACGATGCCATTCTTCGGGCCATTGAAGATGTGCTGCGCAACGGCCCCAAGACTCGAGACCTCGGCGGCGAGGCCGACACGGTCACCGTGGGCATGGCCATTGCCGATCGGGTCTCCCAGGCATGAGCAATCCTCGGGACTGGTCTGGCCTGCTTCGGCAGAGCTATGAGGCGGCGGTGGCCGCAGCGGATCCGATGAAGATCGTGGCGGCACACCTGCCTCGCCCACCGGCTGGCAAGACCTTGGTGGTCGGCGCCGGCAAGGCAGCTGCCTCGATGGCTGCGGCCGTGGAGGCCGCCTGGCCTGCAGATGCCCCGCTCGAGGGAGTGATCATCACCCGGTACGCCCACGGGCTGCCGCTTCAACGCATTCGGTGTGTGGAGGCGGGCCATCCCGTGCCCGACACAGCCGGCGAGGCGGCCGCCGAGGAGATTCTCCAGCGAGTCTCCGCCCTCGGCCCAGACGATGCCCTCATTGCATTGGTCTCTGGCGGTGGCTCGAGCCTGCTCTCGTTGCCAGCCGAGGGCATCTCGATGGCCGACCTCAAGCAGCTCACCCAAGACCTCCTTCGCAGTGGTGCGCCGATCACCGACATGAACATCGTGCGCAAGCATCTTTCACGCATTCAGGGTGGTCGACTGGCCCTGGCCTCGCGCGCACCGGTCTGGGCCCTCGTGATCTCCGATGTGGTGGGCGATGACCCCTCAGCCATCGCCTCGGGTCCGTGTTCGGCCGACGCCTCGACCTATCAAGAGTCCATCGACATTCTGGCCCGCTGGGGTGTCACGGCCCCGAAGGCCATCCAGGATCACCTCCAGGCCGGCCTGGCCGGGCGTGTGCCGGAAACCCCCAAGCCCGGAGATGCCCGACTCTCGCATGTCACCACCTGCCTCATTGCCACCGCACGACAGAGCCTGGCCGCAGCCGGTGAGGTCTTTCGGGCCGCAGGGGTGCTGCCGGTTCTGTTGGGCGATTCGGTGACCGGCGAGGCAAGAGATGTGGCCCAGGGGCTGGCCTCCTGGGTTCGAGAAATCGCGGAGGGCCGCGACGCCCTCGTTCAGAAGCCGGTGGCGCTCATCTCTGGCGGTGAGTGCACGGTGACGGTTCGTGGCCAGGGCCGGGGCGGGCGCTGTGCAGAGTATTTGCTGTCGATGGCCCTGTCGGTTGATGGCCTGGGTGTGGCCCATGCCGTCCATGGCATTGCAGCGGACACCGATGGCATTGATGGCTCGAGCCCGCACGCGGGCGTGCTGCTCTCTCCCCAGACGCTTGCTGAGGCTCAGGCCCGGGGGGTCTCCGCGCGGGCCGCGCTGGATCGAAATGATTCTCTGGCTGTTTTTGAACCGCTGGGCCAGGTCATCACCACGGGCCCGACCCTCACGAATGTCAATGACTACCGGGCCATCCTGATCACGTGACAACGCAACTGGTCATCGATCGGCCAGACGACTGGCACGTTCATTTTCGGGATGCCGAGGTGCTTGGCGATGTGGTGGGTGCCACGGCGCGACAGTTCGGCCGCGCGCTGGTCATGCCCAACCTCAAGCCTCCCGTGGTCACAGCAGAGATGGCTGTGGCCTACCGCAACCGCATTCTGGCCAGCCTCCCCCAAGGGCTGGCCTTCGAACCATGGATGACCCTCTACCTCACCGACCACACCAGCCCAGAGACTGTTCGCGCGGCCAAGGACAGCGGCGTGGTCTTGGCCTTCAAGCTCTATCCGGCGGGGGCCACCACCAATTCAGACTCCGGCGTGACCGACCTGCGTCACTGCCGCGCTGCCCTGGCCGAGATGGAGCGTCTGGGCATGGTCCTGTGCCTGCACGGCGAGGTCACTGGGCAGCATGACGATGTCTTCGATCGAGAGGCCTTGTTCATCGATCGCATTCTGGAACCGATGCGTCGAGATTTCCCTGGCCTGCGGCTCGTCTTCGAGCACATCACCACGGCCGAGGCGGCCGACTACGTGCGCCAGACCAGCGGCGACATTGCGGCCACCATCACGCCGCAACACCTGCTGCTGAACCGCAACAGCCTGTTTCAGGGAGGCCTTCGGCCACACCTGTATTGCCTGCCGGTGCTCAAGCGTGAGCACCATCGTGAGGCCCTCCTCAAGGTGGCCACCAGTGGCCATCCGCGTTTCTTCTTGGGCACCGACACGGCCCCACATGCCAGGCACCTCAAAGAGTCCGATTGCGGCTGTGCGGGCTGCTTCTCGGCCCTCACGGCCTTGGAGTTCTACGCCGGTATTTTCGAGGCCCAAGGTGCCCTCGATCGGCTTGAGGCATTTGCGAGCCATCACGGGGCCGATTTTTATGGCCTGCCCCGCTCGACGCAGAAGGTGGCCTTGAAGCGAGAACCGCAACTCGTGCCCAGGGGCTATCGTTTCGGAGGCGATGAGGTGGTGCCCCTGCTGGGGGGCGAGACGATCGACTGGACCTTCGCAGGCATCGTGTCCTCGCCGGCCTAAGGCCGCTATCATGGCCATGGGAAGTGGGTTGGGCGACCGCTGCTGGCGTGCCAGGAGAGGAAGGTCCGGACTCCGCAGGAAAGGGTGACGGCTAACGGCCGTACGCAGCAAGTGGGCACCTGCCCACCCAAGGCGAGGAATAGGGCCACAGAGACGAGTAACCGTTGGCAACAATGGGGACGTGAAACGCGGCAACCTCCACCCGGAGCAACACCAAGTAGGCGCACGACGGGCCCCCGGGCCCCGAAAGGGTGTTCCGCCTCATGTGCGCGGGTCGGTGGCTTGAGCCCTTCAGCAATGAAGGGCCTAGATGGATGGTCGCCATAGGGCGGGCCGATGGCCTGCCCCGTAACAGAATCCGGCCTACAGACCCGCTTCCCTTTTATCCCGCATGCTGCATGCTGGCTTGACCCCGTTTGGCCTTTTCCCTAAAGTGGGAAATCGTGTGAAAAAGTGCATATTTGTGGGGATTTATCCCTGCGTCTGGCATGTCACGCCCAAACAGGGGGTCTTTCTTGAATCAGCAGTTTGTCGGAATCACAGCATTGAGCCTGGATGCCAAGGGGCGGATGACCGTTCCCACGCGGCATCGGGAGGCGCTGCTGGCCGATGCAGGCGGCGAGTTGGTGCTCATGGAGAGTGACAACGGCTGCCTCTTGCTGATGACCCCCAGCCTCTGGCTGCAACGGGTCAAGGGGCTCACCGATGATGAGTCTGACGATGAGCGCCGCCGGTTCTGGTTGGGCCTGAGTGATCGCCCTGAGATTGATTCCGCTGGCCGCGTGCTCATCAATCCCGTGCTGCGGGAGGGGGCTGGCATCAGTCGCGAGGTCATGCTTCTGGGGGTGGGCCCGCACTTTGAAATCTGGGATGCAGGCCGGCTTTCGGCCCACAAGGAAGCCGTGCGCTCGCGCAAATTGAAGGGGGCCGCGTGATTGGGCCAGACCGATCTGGTGCAGGCCCCGTACCACCAGCCCGTCATGCTCGAGGAGAGCTTGGACGGGCTGCAGATCAAACCGGATGGCACCTATGTCGACCTGACCTTCGGCCGCGGTGGCCACAGTCGAGGGCTGCTCGCCAGGCTTGGGCCATCGGGGCGGCTCGTGGCATTTGACCGAGACCCCGATGCAGTGGCCGCCGGCCAGGTCATCCAAGACCCTCGCTTCACGCTCTGCCACGCCCCCTTCTCATCCCTGGAGCCGGTGCTCGACACGCTCGGCCTCTCGCAGGTGGATGGCCTGCTCGCAGACCTGGGGGTGTCCTCCCCGCAGCTGGATGAGGCAGGCCGTGGATTTAGTTTCATGCGTGACGGGCCGCTCGACATGCGAATGGACCCAACCACGGGCCCGACGGCAGCCCAGTGGCTGGCCGTGGTGGATCTCGATGACTTAGAGGAGGTGCTCAAAGAAGATGGCGACGAACGGTATTCTGGCCCGATTGCGCGGGCGATTGTGTCTCGCCGCGAGGCGGCGGCTCGAGGGCAAGCCGAGCCCCTGCTTCGAACGGGTGAGCTCGCACAGCTTGTGGCGCAGGTCTATGCGAAGAAGGGCGCTCGCACGCAGCCCGGCCACCATCCGGCCACTCGCACCTTTCAGGCTATACGGATTCATCTCAATCGGGAGCTCGACGAATTGGAGACGCTCCTCGCGTCAGCGCCCAGCGTGCTGCGCACGGGTGGGCGTCTCGCGATCATCAGCTTTCACTCGCTAGAGGATCGTCGGGTCAAGCGGGCGAGCCGGCCTGTGCAGCCGCAGCGCACGGCCGACATGACCCGCGCACGCTACGCGCTGCTGCGCGATGCGCAGGCACCCCAGGCATCGGCCCTGTGTGAAGTCTCGCGCTGCCGGGCGAGTGCGCAGGAGTGTGCGGCAAACCCACGGGCTCGCAGTGCAGTGCTGCGAATCATGGAACGGGCGGCCGCATGACCGGCCGAATTCTGCTTCTGGGCGTTCTGCTGGTGGCCTCAGCCCTGTCCTTGGTGCATGCCCGCTATCAGGAGCGCCGGCTCTATGCCCAAATGGAGCGCCTCGATCGCCTGGGTCAGCAGCTGCAGTCCGACATCGAGACCCTCGCGGTCCAGCGGGCGGCCCTTGGGGTGCCCGCGCGAATCGATGGCCTGGTTCGAGACCGCCTTGGCATGGTGCCCATTCGTCCGGCCGACACCAGTGAGTTTCGGCCGCAGGGGGCGCGTTGAACGCCAAGCCCAATTCCATCCTGACCTGGCGGGCCACTGCATGGCGAAGCCGGCTTGTGCTGATTGGGCTCATGGGGGCCTTTGGGGCGGTGCTGGTGAAGGCTTTTGTTTTGCAGCACCTGAATGTGGAGGAGTGGCAACGCAGGGCCGAGAATCGTTATGAGCGCGTTCGGGACATTCCGGCCGCCCGTGGTCGACTGCTGGACCGTCATGGTCAGGCGCTGGCCGTGAGCATTCCTGAGTATCGGCTGGGCGTGGTGCGGTCTCAGATCAAGCCTCAGCATCCCCGCATGCCCGAGTTGGCCAGACTGCTGGGCCTGAGCGAGCCCGCCCTGCAGAAGAAGCTACAGGCCAACAAGAAATACTTCTACCTGGCCTCGGGACTCGACCTCGAGAAGGCGGACCGAATTCGCCAACTGCGCATGCCGGGCCTCGACCTGGAGCAAGAGTTTCGTCGTCACTACCCGTATGCCGAGAGCTTTGCCAACTTGATTGGCTTTACCGATGCAGAGGACCGAGGCCAGGAGGGCGTGGAACGCGCCTTTGACGATGCACTCAAGGGCCGTGCAGGCACCGAGCGTGTCTTGGTGGACCGGCGCAACCAGGTGGTGGGGCAGCGTCAGTCACGGTCGGCCGCCCCAGGTGAGGATGTGCGCCTGTCGGTGGATGCCGGCATTCAGTCGATCGCACACCGTGCAGTTCAAGATGCCATGACACGGCACCAGGCCAAGGCTGCCGCCGCCGTGGTGATTGATGCACGAACGGGTGAACTCCTGGCCATGGCCAATGCGCCGTCCTTCGATCCCAACCAGCGTCAACGGCTCGATCCGGCCCATGTGCGGAATCGATCCGTGACCGACAGCTTCGAGCCAGGCTCGACCCTCAAGCCATTCTCGATTGCCACTGCCATGGACGCGGGACTCGTTCGCCCTTCCAGTGTGCTGCCCACGGCCGCCGGCTTCATGACCATTTCAGGAAGAACCATCCGCGACACCAAGAAGCTCGGCCCCTTGAGCGTGAGCGAGATCCTTGAGAAATCGAGCAATGTGGGAACGGCACAAATTGCGCTGCGCCTGCCGGCCCAGACACTCTACGAGCGTTACCGGCGCTCGGGCTTCGGCAGTCCCGTCCCCATTCAATTGCCTGGGACGATCTCGGGCCGACTGCGGCCTTGGCAGTCCTGGGTGGCCATCGATCAGGCCACCATGTCCTACGGCCATGGGATCTCTGTGTCCCTGTTGCAGTTGGCCCGGGCCTACACTGTCTTCGCTCGGGATGGCGATCTCGCGCCATTGAGCATCACGCCGGTCGATGGCCCGGTGGTCGGGGATCCCGTCTTCTCGAGTCAGACAACGGCCCAGATGCGTCAAATGCTTGAGCGCGCCACAGGGCCTGAGGGCACGGCGCCTCGCTCGCGCGTGCAGGGCTTTCGGGTGGCCGGCAAGACAGGAACGGCGCACAAGCCGGAGCGCGGTGGCTATGCGAAAAACCGCTACATCTCGTCTTTTGCTGGCTTTGTGCCGGCCGATGCACCACGCGTCGTGATCGCCGTCATGGTGGATGAGCCCAGGGCAGGGGGCTACTTCGGCGGCGAGGTTGCGGCCCCGATCTTTGCAGAGATCGCGGCCGAGAGCCTTCGCCGCATGCAGATGTCGCCAGACCCTTCGATTCGAATTCTTCCAGACCTGTTGCGGGTCGCCGAGGGCGCACGCTGATGACCCACACGGTGGACCAGCAGGCCATGGCACTCGGTGTGCAACTGCGCGAGCAGTCGCCGGGTGGCCGGCTGCTGGCCAACACCAGCATGCTCACGCCTTTGGACTGGTATGTCCTGCGGCCTGGTCAGCGGCATGGCCTTCATGCCCTCTTGGAGGCCGCGGAGTCTCGACAGCCGCTTGGCCTGGTCTATGACTCCGACCATGCGCCGGCGGTCACCACCTGGCTTGAAGGTCGGCCTGCCTCCGACTGGGCCCCACACTGCGTGACCCTCGATCACCTGGCCGCTCGCAGTGGCTGGCTGGCCAGCGGCTTTCATGGTGATCCATCCTCGGCCATGGGCCTGGTGGCCATCACCGGCACGAACGGAAAGTCGTCGGTGGTGCACGGGCTCGCGCAGGGGCTGGCCCGACTGGGCGTGTCCACCGCCAGCATTGGCACGCTGGGCGTCACCCGCTTTGAGCCGAGCGCATCGGACGCTCCGGCCAGCGCGCAGCAGCAGGTCATGCAGGGCCCTGGCCTCACATCTCTGGATGCGGTCGATCTTCAAGAGGTGCTCGCCAGGCTGCGAGACCTCGGCGTGACCTGGGTCTTTCTAGAGGCCAGCTCGATTGGACTCGTTCAAGGCCGACTCGCGGGCTGTCGACTGCGAGCCGCGGGTGTGACCAATCTCAGCCATGAGCACCTGGACATTCACGGCACCATGACCGCCTATGCCGAGGCCAAGGCCTTGCTCATGCGCCTGCCGGGCATTTCATCGGTGGTGGCCATGGAGCAACTGCGGCTCGCCACTGACGCACCCAGACAGATTCTGGCCCAGGCGATTTCGCAGGCACCATCCGTGACCTGGGTCGGCTGCACCGCAGATTCACAGGCAGCCCAGACCTTGGTGGCCGAGTCGGTGGATGAGGCTGGACTGCACTGCTGTTGGACGGTGGGAGAGGCCCACGCTCGACTGGTGATCCCCACCTGGGGCACCCACAACCTTGAGAATGCTGGCCTCATGGGGGGGCTGATGCTGTCGCTGGGCTGGTCCATGGCCGAGGCGATTCAGGTCCTTGAGGGCCTGGACCTGCCCGCTGGACGACTCGAGCCGGTTCGAATCGAGGACGACCAAGCCAGGCCCATGGTCCTGATCGATTACGCACACACGCCAGAGGCCCTCTCGGTGCTGCTGGAAGCCATGCGCCCGCTGGCCCAGGCCCGATCGGGGCGGCTGCTGGTGTTGTTTGGCTGCGGTGGTGATCGCGATCGAAGCAAACGTCCACTCATGGGTGCGGCCGCCACCGAGGCGGCCGACCTGGTGATGCTCACGGCCGACAATTCCCGCTCAGAGGCCACGGCAGACATTCTTCAAGACATTCTGGCCGGTGTGCCGGCGGGCCTGCGGCTGAAGGTGCATTCGTGTGAGGACCGGCGAGAGGCCATTGCGCAGCTCCTCGACCATGCAAGGCCGGCCGACATTGTGCTGCTCTGTGGGAAGGGCCACGAGAAGACCCAGGTGCTGCAGGGCCAGACCCTGGCCTTTGATGAGGCGGCTGTGGCGACGGCGGCCCTTCGAGCCTGGCGCGCGCCTTGGCCACTGAACGATCTTCTGACGCACCTGACAGCGGCGGGTCTCACGGCCGCGCGGTGGCTGGTGCCGCCCGATGCGGCTGGTGCAGCCATGGTGGGCGTCTCGATCGACAGCCGGCGATGTCCCGCCGGCGCCTTGTTTGTGGCCATCGCAGGGGAACGCTTCGATGGCCATGACTTTCTCGACGCGGTGGCGGCCCAGGGTGCCGTTGCGGCGGTGGTGGCTCGTTCGCCAGCGAATCCACCCAAGGGCCTGCCCTTGTTGCTGGTGCCCGACACCGTGGCCGCCCTGGGCGTGCTGGCGGCCGCCTGGCGCCGGGCCTGGCCCGGTCGGCTGGTGGCCGTGACGGGCTCGAACGGGAAGACCACGGTCAAGGAAATGGTGGCCGCGGTGATGCGGGCTGCCGTGGGGCCTTCGGCGAGCTGGGCCACACCCGGCAATTTGAACAATGCGATTGGGCTTCCATTGAGCCTCCTCGGGCTTCGGCCTCGGCATCAACTGGCGGTGGTGGAGATCGGCATGAACCACCCGGGCGAGATTGCCGCCCTTGCAGCCATGGCAGCCCCGGAGGTGGCGGTGGTGACCAATGCCCAGCGAGAGCACCAGGAGTTCATGGGCAGCGTGGCGGCCTGCGCCCGAGAAAACGGCATGGTCTTCGAGGCCATGGCCTCGGGTGCGGTGGCAGTGGTGCCTCGTGACCCAGACCATGAGCCCATTTGGCGGGGGCAGACCGGTGCGCAGCGTCTGATTCGATTCGGCCTGGCCGATGATGCTGCAGACCCGCAGACCCACTGCGAGCTTGAAATGCTGGCCAACCCCACGAGCCTTGCCCCGGTTGCCTTTTCCTTGTCTCGACTAAGTACAGACCGTGGCTGCCATGTGCTCCATGGCATTCAGGTGGCGGGCTTTGGCGCCCACCTGGCACGCAATGCTGCGGCGGCCGCTGCGGTGGGCGTGGCCTTGGGCCTCTCTGATGCACAGATCACGGAGGGGCTCTCTGCCTTTGAAGTCGTGCGTGGCCGTGGGCGTGTGCTGCCGCTGCCGGGCGGCGGCAGTCTCATCGACGACAGTTACAACGCCAACCCTGATTCGGTTCGGGCGGCCATGCTGGCCCTGTCTGCCGCCACCCGTCCGGTGGCCATGGCCCTGGGTGACATGGGGGAGGTGGGTGAGAACGGCCCCGCCTTTCATGACGAAGTGCTCGCCTATGCGAAGACGCTGGACATTGATCGCCTCTTTCTTTGGGGGGAGGCGATGCAGTCCGCAGGCCGTCGCGCCGGACTGGCCGCCTCAGCCGAGACCTTTGACGAATGGCTTGTCGGCGTTTCGGACTGGGTCCGATGCCAGCAGGCCAGCGGCCTGACCCCCACAGTCTGGATCAAGGGCTCTCGCTTCATGCACATGGAACGTCTCATCGACCCACTCATGACCAAGGAT